>PIVS01000297.1 GCA_003353855.1 Desulfobacteraceae bacterium | reverse complement strand
AACCCGGAAAAGTCTGTTATTACCTCCCAAAAACTGGGAATGGGTAATATCCCCTACACCGGTCTGATTATTGATGCCCGGGGGCTTGAACTTGAACCAACCCTTTACCCCACCATTGTCAGTGAGCAGGGCAATGAAATTTACTCCTCCCTTTTCATCAGCCGGGAATTTGCTGTCCAGTACGGAATATGCGCCTATGTGTGCAGTATGGACGGGGCCATCAGGGAAGAACGAATCGGCAGACATCCCCTGATTTTTAAAGGTCTCAGGAAATCCAGTAATGAGAACGCCTCCATTGTCATCGGCATGGCAGACACAAAACAGATCGAAAAGATTGCAGAACGGCACATTTTTTTAAAGGAATGCCGGGTTATTATTGTGATGGATCAATAAGGGCGTTGTCAATGAGACGGGTTTTACCCACACGGATTGCAAGGGCCAGGAGAATCTGTTTATCTATCAAACCAACCGGTTCAAGGGTTGTGGGATCACAAAAAGATATATAATCGATCCTTGTTTCAGGAAAGCCTTGAATAAAAGCGATTAATTTTTTTTCAATGACAGCTGGATTTTTTTCCCCTTTGGCAATGGCCTGCCCGGCCAGGTGAAGTGATCGGGAAAGACTCAGGGCTGATTCCCTTTGTCCAGCTGCCAGATATGCATTTCTGGAACTCATGGCAAGCCCGTCGGATTCCCGGACAATCTCTCCCCCCAGAATTTCTATGTTAAAATCCAGGTCAGATACCATCTGGCGGATAATTTGAAACTGCTGATAGTCTTTTTTCCCAAAAACAGCCACATCCGGCATAACGATATTGAACAGCTTGGTGACCACGGTTGCAACCCCGCCAAAATGAACCGGCCGGGACTTGCCGCACAGATGATGGGGAAGGGAATCAAGGCAAATTCTTGTTTGAAAATCATGGGGATATATCTCTTCCTTTTGGGGCAGAAAAACAGCTGTCACACCGGCTTCTTTTGCCAGACGAAGATCGCTTTCAATGTCCATGGGATAAGCGTCTAGATCCTCATTGGGGCCGAACTGACTGGGATTTACAAAAATACTTAAGACCAGTTCATCGCAAAGGGGCCTGCCCTTTTCCAAAAGAGAAATATGACCCTGGTGAAGATATCCCATGGTGGGAACAAAACAAATGGTTTTACCCTTTTTTCTCCTGGCCTCGGACCATTGCTGCATCCTCTTTTTTGTCTTTAAAATTTCCACTATTTTTCAAGTTCCTCTTTCACGGCGATCCCCATGTCCAGTATGGTATATGGTTTTTTTACAAAGGCTCCTGCCCCCAAATCCTGGGTCATTAATACCTCTTCTGATTCTGAATGTCCACTGGCAATAATGGCTTTTTGGCCTGGCTTTATTTTTTTAATCCGCTGATAGGTCTCAAACCCGTTGATGGATGGTTCCATAATCATATCAAGGATGACCAGATCCACGGGGTTTTCTTTAACAAAGTCCACGGCTTTCACTCCGTCCTCCACGGCGAAAACCTGATACCCCAGATTTTTCAAAATAGTACCGGCAATTTTCCGCTGGTTGGCCAAATCATCCACAATGAGGATGCGCTGGCCCTGTCCTTTGATCTCTGCCAGGGAGTTGGTTTTCTCCCTTTGGGGAAGCTCCTTGCGGATGGCAGGAAAAAACAGCTCAAACCTGGTGCCCTTTTCATTGGAGAGAACACGTACGCTCCCTTTATGACCCTGGACTGTATTCCAGACAACGGTGAGTCCCAGGCCTGTTCCGCTTCTTCCCATTTCTTTCTGTGTAAAAAAAGGATCAAATATCTTTTTATGGTATTCCACCGGGATCCCTGATCCGTTATCTGACACACTAAGCATCACATATTCTCCCAGGGACAGATCCAGAATCCCTGCCAGAGAATCGTCAACATAATGGTTGACAGTTGAAATGGTTACATGGCCGATCTCTTTTCCGGCGGTTTCTTCAACCCCGTTGAGCACCAGATTCATAATGGCTTTTTCAATGTGAATATAGGACCCTTTGATATTAAACAATTCAGGCTCCATGGCCACCTCGATTTGAACCTGGGGGTAGGTTGCCTTTATCTTGTCAAAATCTGCTGCCCCCACATAACGTTCAATAACCGTATTGATATTGAGAACTTCCATTTCCGTACTGGTTCCCCTGGAGATGGTCAGAAGATCACTGACCACGGAGGAGGCTTTCCGGCCGGAATCCTTGATAATGGTCAAACCCTGGCGGATTTGGGGATTTAGGTTCTCATCCATCAAAAGAACCTCGGGATAGGTGGCAATCCCGGCTAAAATATTATTCAGGTCATGGGCCACACTGCCGGCCAGAATTCCCAGGTTCTTTAATTTCTCCGACTGGGCCAGTTTTTTCTTAAGCTGCGCCTGCTCTTTTTCCTGGTGCTTTTGCAGGGTTATATCCCGGATGACCCCCTGGTAACTCTTTTTACTGCCCAGGAATCCATTGATAATGGTCCCGCTGATTTCTACAATCCGCACATCACCATTCACATGGGCAATTTTGGCCTCCAAAGAAAAGGGTTTATCCCCTTTAATCAAATTTTCAAACACCTGGATCTTATCCAGGGGCAAAATCCTTGTAAACGGTTTTTCCTTCAGATCTTGGGGGAAAAATCCAACAATGGAAAAAACAGCATCATTTATAAAGGTGATATTCAGTTTTGTATCCAGTGTCCACAGCACATCAGGGATATGTTTAACCAGCAGCCGGAACTTTCTTCCAGATACCTCAAGGGCATTTATCAATACGGCCAGGGAAAAGGTAATGGCCGCAGATAGAACCAGAAACGTTACAACAAAGACCGTGTAGGCCATTGGTGAGGATATCTCTTTAATAAACCCCTGAACCTGTGCCCATTGAAAATTAAGAACCCCTGCCAGGATCAGGGTTGCCATGGCCGTCAAAAGAGAGATCAGCCCGCCGCGAACACCGAAAAAAACAGCGCCAAATGATGAAAAACAAAAAAAATAGATCCGGCTGCTGCCCACAAAACCGTCGGCACCAAGGGCAAACACACCCATGGCATAAAACCAGAAAAGGCCTAGCCAGACTCGTTTATCAAAGGGAATTGTTTTTAATAACAGCGCCCCAAGGAGCCAGCTGTACATACTTGAATAAAAAAAAATTCTGATCCATTCGCCATTGACCAGGGCAAATCGGCAACTAAGCAGAAAAGGCAAAAACCCGATCACCAGCAGCAGAGAAAAAAGCCAGTTAAAAATTTTCTTTTGCCAGTAAAGAAGCAGGGTTTCATTATCATCGTAATAGGATTCGGTACTCACCTGATCGGGTATCATCATTGACTTCCCATTTATTAAAAGATAAGAGAGGATTGTACAATATTGAACTGAAAATGCAATTAATTTAAAGGATTTACCATGAAGCCCTATATACCCACCCGTGAAGATGCCATGGATCTGCTAAAAAAATATAACAAAAAAGAGGGGTTGATCCGGCATGCCCTGGCCGTTGAATCCGTGATGGAACATTTTGCGAAAATATTTGGGGAAGACACGGAAAAATGGAAGGTCATCGGACTGGTCCATGATCTGGATTATGAGATGTATCCTGACCAGCACTGCGTCAAATGTATTGAATTGTTCCAAGCCCACGACTGGCCCCAGGAATATATTCGGGCCGTGATCAGTCATGGCTGGGGTATCTGCTCCGATGTAAAGCCTGAGACCCCCCTGGAAAAAACATTGTATGCCGTTGATGAACTCACAGGGCTCATTGCCAGTGCAGCCCTGGTGAGACCTTCCAGGAGCATCCTGGATATCAAGGTCAAATCCGTTAAAAAGAAATTCAAGGATAAAAGTTTTGCCGCAGGCGTGGACAGGGAGGTCATTAAAAAGGGGGCGGAACTTTTGAATATGGACGTTCCCGAACTGATCACCCAGGTGATCCTTGGCATGCAGCCGGCTGCAGAGGAAATCGGTTTAAAGGGCAACCTATAGAGGTGGGGATAAATGACAGGCCTCGCCTGGTGTCTGTCAAAGCATTGACGAACCCTGGAGCAAATCTTGCAATTTTTTCCGCCTCCCGGGGAAGGCCACCGTCGACTCAGTTGCATAACCGTTTAAAACAACTAAGAAAATAGCATTGTTCCTTATTTTGGTACAGTTATTGCTTTGAACCTTGATTAAAGTAACCCCGACCATTATTAAGGAATACATATGAAGCAGACCATGCAAAAAATTGCCGACAATCTTTCTGATTTTTTTTCAGTGGTTTTTCGTACCGCTGCAAAACAGGCGTCGGCGCAGAATAAGCTTACCCGCCATATTGTCGCCCTTAATAAAAAGACCTCTTCAAAGGAAATCATAAATGAAGTGGCTGTCTGCCTCAAGGATATCCTTGGTTACCGCCTTTTTGCCTTTGTTGTCAAAAAGGAATCAAATGTGGATGTGTGGCTTGATCCAAGAATGTATAAAAAATCCCTTGAAGATATTATTCTTGAAGATTTCAACATCAGCAGGAAGAACCTCAATTACCTGAACCAGAAATTTGAGCCCGGTGAGCTCCAGGAAGAATTCAGCCTGAAAAACCTGGTTTATTATGAACTGAATGAAGAGAACTGCTATTCCCGGTTGTATATGCTTCCCAAGAGCAGCATCACTCCATTCCACGATGAAGTGGTCAGCCTGATTCTCCAGGGATGTGCCACGGCCCTGTCAAAACAGATACAAATGGAAAACCTCAAGGACGCAGCTGTTATTGATCCTTTAACCGGATGTTATAACCGCAGGGAATTTGACAACCAGATCAACCGGCATATTGCCACTGCCAGTCGCCATGGTAAACGATTATCCCTTTTCATGTTTGACCTGGATTATTTTAAAAAAATAAACGACACCCACGGCCACCTTGGCGGAGATCAGGTACTCAAGAAGATATCATTTCTGGTCAAGAACAATATGAGAACAGGAGACGTGCTGGCCCGGTACGGCGGAGAAGAGTTCATCGCCATCCTTCCTGAAACAGACAAAAACAAGGCCATGGAATTGGCAGACCGCCTCAGAGCAAAAATAGCCGCCATGCGTATCCCCCATAACGGAACCACCATCCGTGTAACAGCCAGCTTCGGTGTATCTGAACTTACACCCAATGCAGGTATGGACAAGTTCATCCAGGATGCCGATACCATGCTGTACAAGGCAAAAGTCAACGGCCGCAACAGGGTCATGCCCGGCCTGATCAAGATTTGTTCCCCCAGGGAAGCAGATAAAAAAGCAAAGACGCTGCTCTATAACAGCCTGAGCACCATATAGACCCTTGGCTGTTTCGTATACAAAACCAACACTGCACATCCAAAAAAAAATACCTGGCCCGGAAATTAGTTCCGGGCCAGGGCAATTTCAACTTGTTTTTATTTACGGCCTTTTTTAGCCAGTTTTTTGACATAGGACTCAAGTTTAAGCCCGTAAAAGGCACTTTTTATCAGCCCTATCCTGCCCGGTGAATACAGGGCAGCGGTCAGGTCTGAAAAAATCTTGTATTTTTTAGCAGTATAGGGAAACCAGTTGGCCTCCATCTTTTTGCTGTTCTGGTCGATGAGCACAGCCTTGATATTGGCAAAGGCATAAAACCCAAACTCGCCTTTATACCGGCCGAACCCGCTTTTCTGCACCCCGCCGAAGGGCAGGGCATGGTTGCCTTCGGTGAGCATGACGTTATTGATGGAAACATTGCCGGTATAGATACTCCTTGCCACCCGATCTGCCCGTTTAATGTCCTGGGACCAGACACTGGCTGAGAGCCCGTAGTCCGGATCATTGGCCATCTCTATGGCCTCGGCTTCACTGGAAAAGGGATAAATGGGAAGCAGGGGGCCAAAGTTTTCCTCCTGGTCAATGGCCATATCTTTTGTCACCCCTTCAACAATCATGGGGGGTACAAATTCAGACAGGCCGTCCCAGTCCCCCCCGGTGAGAAAAACGGCGCCTTTTTCCTTGGCATCGGCCACCTGGGCGGCAATTGCCTCCACCTGACCCCTGGTAGTCATGGGGCCGATATCGGCATTGCCGTCATCATCTGTTGCCTGGACCAGCTTCAGGGTTTCTTTGACAAGGGTTTCCTTAAATTTTTCATATATACTCTCCTGGACAAACAGCCGTTCCACAGAGGTGCAGGACTGGCCTGTGGTGGTAAAACCTCCCCAGATGGCACCGG
>PIVS01000296.1 GCA_003353855.1 Desulfobacteraceae bacterium | reverse complement strand
AAACAACATGGCTTCAATACGTTTGGGAGACTCCAAAAATACAGGGGCTACTTTAAGAATAGATTTGGCTGTATACATTCTTTTCTCAAGGTATGGCTGATTTTTATACTTTTTTAAAATCATGCCGAAATCAAATGCCTTTACCCTACTTCAAAGGAATCTTAATGATATTATTACGAATCATAATATTTCTTTTTGTTGCAAGTTGAACCCATGATTATGCAGCTATTTTTTAAGATCCTTTACAATACCAAGCAATACAATTGAACGACATAAAATCGAAAACATTGGGAACGAATATCGTTGACTTAATTTTATAAAAAACTGCTATTCTTCAAACAATCGATTAATAGCATTTACAAAATCTTTATTCTGGCAGGGCTTTGATAAATGATCAATTCTTGTATCTTTTTGTTTCAACTCATTTATGGATTCTAAAAATTCCATATTACCGGAAATAAAAAGAATGGGAATCGCTTGATCGGTTAATCTGATATGGTGATAGATATCCAACCCGCTAATTCCCCCTGGTAGAATATAATCCAAACTGACAAGATCATATTGATTTCTGGCAAACAGATCCAGAGCCATCTGGCCGTTATTTGCAATATCAACTTTATGATTACACGGATTATGGGTTAATATTCTATACTGCACATCGGAGATATCTATTTCATCTTCAACAAGAAGAATATTTTTATCAAAATGAGTTTTTCCCACTTGAATTTCAATTATCTCTTCATTTGTTAACTCTTTTTTAATAACAGGCAGGAGGATTGTAAACCTAGTGCCCTTGTTCAACTCAGACGCCACTGAAATACTGCCCTTATGCTGCTCTATATATTTTTCCACGTTGGACATGCCATACCCTGTCCCTTTAATACCGGCTTTATATGATTCTGTTAAATCCCTGTTTCCTTTTAGTGTAAAGGATGGTCCGTAAATATCCCTTAGATATTCTTTGGGAATACCACACCCGTTATCCTCAATTTCAAAACAAATATTGTTGTTGCAAGCGTATACTCTGGTGATAATTTTTGGTTCTTCTACCATACTTAAAGCATGAATTGAATTTTGTATAAGATTTACGAATGCATGCTCAATCATCCCGGGATCAGCCAATAATTCCGGTATGCCACGGCTTTCTTCCTTTATTAGTTCAATCCCACCCAAATCCTTTCTCATCAAATTTAAAACAAGATCAACTTTTTCACTGATTCTGAAAAACATCTGCTTGGGTTCCTGATCCTTGGCAAAAGCGACCAGGTTCTTTGTCAGATTTTTCCCCCGTATGGTCTGATCCAGTATTAATTTTAGCGTTTCTTTTGTGTTTGCATCCCTGCAATCAAGCAGAGACAGCTCTGTATTTCCCATTATAGCTCCTAAAATATTGTTAAAATCATGGGCGATTTTTCCAGTTTCTGGTGGCATTAACCGACGGTATCACCGAGGCTCGAAATACCTGTGGTGAGTTCTATGGCGAAGATAAGCTAATGCAACTTTTGACTCCTCCTGCCCGGTCAGCACAAGAGATGCTTGACCGCATTACAACAAGCCATGCCGCACACACTGCCGGGGCTGTGCAATCCGATGATATCACCATGATGATCATACACCGCAGCTGAGAAAAATGAATCAGGTGGACACCTTGGTTATCGACAAAACCGGCACCATCACAGAAGGCAAACCTTCAGTTGAAAAAGTTGTCACCCTGTCCCACCGTTTTACAAAGCTGGATTTACTTCAGAAAATTGCCTCATTGAATCAATACGGCGAGCATCCGCTGGCTCATGCCGTGGTTATTTATGCCAAAGAAAAGCAGACCAAGCTGATCCCGGTTGCCGACTTTGAAGCCGTCTCAGGTAAAGGCGTCATAGGCACAGTCGCAAACTCCCGCGTTTTACTCGGCAACAGACCGCTTTTGGAACAATTTGCCATTGAGATGACCGGGGATGTCAGGCAAGAGATACAGGCAGAACAAGCCCTGGGCAAAACCCTCTCTTATATTGCGGTCGATCAGGAGCTTGTGGGGTATGTCGCCATTTCTGATGCGATAAAAGAGAGCAGCAGCCGGGCGATTAAAAGCTTGCAACAGGCAGGGATTGAAGTGATCATGCTAACGGGTGACAATAAACTGACTGCCCAGGCCGACATCGGCATTGCCATGGGCACGGGAACCGATGTTGCGATTGAAAGTGCCGGCATCACCCTGGTTAAAGGAGATCTGCAGGGGATCGTTAAGGCGCGGCACCTCAGTGTCGAGGTGATGATCAACATCAAGCAGAATCTGTTCTTTGCCTTTATCTACAATATACTGGGCGTACCTGTTGCCGCCGGGATGCTGTATCCCTTCGGAATCTTATTATCACCCATGATAGCAGCGCTGGCGATGAGTTTCAGCTTTGTATCGGTGATAGCTAATGCGCTTCGGTTAAACACAACCACTTTGTAAGCAGGAATATGGATTCATAGGCCTCACAGGATCTCCCAAACTGCCCCATCCAATATATTTTTGCAAAATATTGCTGATTTCTTCCATGGGAAAATCCTTGATTTTAACAGGACTCCTCACCAGAGATAAGGAGTCCTGAGTCTGGCATTCAGCAGGTACTAAAGCGCGCTAATCTACACATATGATACCGACACCCGCATTGCTATATCCAATTGCAATTTAAAATGCGTTGACGGTCAATTCGCCTTTATAGGTATTCAATCCATCGTACTCTGGAGTTGTAAGGTCATCGGTCATATCGACCACAATTCCATAACTGCCCACAAGGACATTATCCACGGCAGGAGTAATGCCAAAAGTAGGATCTTCACCTGTCAAATAAATATGTGCAGCCGGCAAAATCGTAGTTCCTACCACCTTAGGGACAGGAACCAGTTCAGTAAAATTATTTCTCAAAACCGCATTATTGTTCGTTGCGGAAAGGAGTATGCCTGCACCTGGTATCATTGTATATTCAGGAGCTCCGGGAAAATCAAATGGAAATGGAACTATAGCAGGTGTAACAGATCCTATAAATTTGTTATTTCGTACCAGGTTACTATGGGGCTGGTTTTCTATCGGGGAACCCATACCGGTAACCCAAGCGATAAAAATGCCTCCAGTGGCATTTTCTCCCAGGTGAAAATTATTATTGGCTACCAATGAATTTGAAGTTGCTGGGAACATGTAGATACCAACATTATACGATTGTGCGTTTGTGGAATAGGTAGTAATTTCATTATTTTTGATATGAAATTTCACATTATTGGCGGCAGGATTCGCAAAACCGGCAAGACAGTGCATGCCGTAGCTGGAAGGAACGACTTCTGTACCACTCCATCCACCCCTGGCTGCATAGGGACCAGTTGTGATATCATTATTTTTAATACGAATTCGACCTTCCGTTTCAGCGCTGCCTGCTGCATCCAGACAATCTATACCAATTCTGTTATGATTTTCAATTTTGTTGTTAGAGATGCTGGCCCGTTCCAAAACGCAATGATATAGTCTCACAGCCCTTGAGGTTGTCGGCGCCTCGAGGACATCTCGCATGGCTAACTCTCCATTTTCATTGTAAGCTCCCATATCAAAATAATTATCTGAAACAATTACATTGGAGCAATAGATGCTTCTGCTATTCATAAATTCAGTACGGTTTCCACCGATAATCGTACCGACAGCATCATAATACGCATCACCTTTTTCCCCATAATTCAACCCGGCTACCAGGTTAATAAATTCATTATTTGTGATCCTTATGGTTGAGCATTGGCGAATCCGAATAGCACAAAATATAGCACCATCAAAACGGATCTGACTAATCTTAATGCTTACATCGGGGTCATCACAATAAAATGAACTGGTTCCACCCTTTATGATAGTTGCAGGGGTATCATTCTCATTCATCTCCCCAAAGATGGAAACATCTTTGGTAAGGATTACGGAACCTGTGTTCCCAAAATCAAAAGTCCCTTTTAATATTACCAGATCAAATGCGTTAACAGCTTCTTGGACAGCATTTACATCAAGAGCCGGGTCACCTTGTCCAAGGACCTCCGTCACCTTGAATCCACAATTTCCGGCAAAAACTGCCGACGGAACTAAGATTGACAAACTCAAAAAGAGAACTAACAAATAGGTCACAAAATCCTTTTTGTACAACATATACTTTCCTCCCATTGTAATGATGGTAATAAAATCGGCGCCTTCAAAATCATACTACACAGGGTTTAATGATTATGAAGGAGCTCGCCCTATATTATCGAGAAATCTTTCCCAGTGTCGATGATATTATCTAATAAAAACAGACAGGTAAATGATTCCAGGTTGCATAATTGTGTCCATTGGGTGCAAGTATTTAAAACAATAAAAAATATTGATGCTTGATGCCTTTTGGGATATAGAATGTAAGGATGAACGATATTATGACATCATATGCAGCAAGTCAGATTCTCATGGAAATCATCCTGGAAAGTGGAATGCCCATTGAGGAATTTGAACGCCGAACTTATATAAAAAAAACTGAAGTCGGCGATCCAGATGTTCAAATTTCCATGGGCTCCTTATTAAAACTCTGGCAACTTGCCATTGATATCACCGGTGATCCTGCGCTTGCCTTGCGCCTTAGAAAAAAAGTAGGACTTCGATCCGTTCACTTTATCGTTACCTTGGCAAAACATAGTTCGACCTTATTGGAAGCACTATTCCACTATTACCGATATGGCAACTTGATCTCAACTGCAGAACAACGCAGGTTTTTCGAGGCGGATGGATACTATAAGGCGGTGCATACGAATCTTTACCCGGAATACCAAAACAGATGGCTTCCAGAGCATAATTTTTCCCTGGCGCTGCAGCTGGGAAAATCCATACTTAAAAAAAACTTTGTCCCCGTATCGGTGCATTTTCAACATACAGATCCCGGATATTCCCAGGCATATGAGGAAGCATTTCAGGCACCGGTTTTCTTTGAGCAGTCCAAAAACATGATCATCGTAAGAGAATCAGATCTTCTGCAGCCATTGAAAACCCATGATCCATATCTTCACAATATTTTGAAAAATTATGCCGAACACTCCATGAGCAATCTGTCGAATGCAAAATCTCTTCTACATAGGATACAAAAGCACATTATTACTTATCTTCCGGAAGGTGGAATCGATGTCAATAAGATTTCCGAAATAATGAATATGGACCGGACAACCTTGTATCGCCAGCTAAAGATGGAGGGAACTACATTTAAAGAGCTATTGCTTAAAATCCGGAAGAAACTATCAAAAAATTATCTAGAACAAGGAATGACCAATACCCAGGTAACCTATCTGCTCGGGTTTTCCGAACCCAGTGCATTTCAACACGCATTTAAAAACTGGTTTGGCATGACCCCGGGATCATATCGTAATACAGCAATGGATCCACGTTCTAATAATTTCACTGAATACAAATAAAATTACTATTTTTTCCTTCTGCTGACTCTGGTAAACCCCAAAAGACCAATTGCAAACAGCATAGGTTGTCTCTGCCCTGTTTACATAGCCATGATTTAACAGACCCCGGTGAAAACGGCTGAAATCCTTTCTTGACCGGTCCCACCACAGATGGGCCCATAAATGAATACTGTATACATCGTTTTTAACGCTTACCCTGGTTTCAAAAAGATTTGCGATCCCCTCTTTTGACCATACAAAATCATAAAATGCGCTTTGGGGCGCAATGTGTATCAGTTCAGGGTGGTTCACACTGAGTTTCGCGGGTAGTACCGTGGAATGATTGCTCCATGTGCCGTCGAAATATTTCAACATTTTATCCTGCCACAATTAGATAGGAAGACGCTTTTTGTTAATAGAAGTATGAAATAGATTCCAAAAGCTGAAATATGTACCCGATCTGGATCGGGTCAGAATATTCTTGAAATAAAATATGGTATTAAAATGAGGTGGGTGCGGTTCTTCTGAAACAAGCCTAAGTAGTTGTATTTAAGAGCGTGTCTGAAAAATATTTCCCTTTTTATCTCTCGAAAGCCAGTCTACGAGCCATTATACGGATCATAGCGATATGAATTAGAGCCTCGGAGGTATCTGTAAGGCATTCATAATCCTTCGAAAGCCTTCTGTTTTTGTTGAGCCAACCGAAAGTCCTCTCAACAATCCAACACCAAGGTCTCACATGAAATCCAGGCTCCGCTTTGGTTGGCTTGATTATTTCTATGACCCATCCA
>PIVS01000857.1 GCA_003353855.1 Desulfobacteraceae bacterium | reverse complement strand
TTCCCGGAAATATGGGCCAGCAAAACATGTTTGTTTTCCAACTCAACCTTAAACATTGCATTGGGCAGTGTTTCTAATACTTTCCCGTCAACTTTGATGGGTTCTTCTTTGGCCATAATCTTATTTCATCTCCTATTGGTTTAGAATGAATTATTAGGATCTACCCTTGATACGTTTGCTCCCGGATCTTCCCATAAAGCCATCGTAGTTACCAGAAATCAAATGGGACTCAATCTGGGAAATGGTATCAATGGATACCCCTACAACAATCAAGAGGGCGGTTCCGCCAAAATAAAATGGAACATTAAATTTTTGCATTAACATTGTAGGCAGAACACAGACTGCGGAAACATAAAGCGCTCCGCCGACAGTAATTCGTGTCAGCACCTTGTCAATGTATTCAGAGGTTCTTTTCCCCGGTCTGATGCCGGGAATATATCCCCCGTTCTTTTTCATGTTATCAGCCACATCCTCGGGATTAAACTGAACAGCTGTGTAAAAAAAGCAGAAAAAGACAATAAATCCAATGTAAAGAAAATAGTACCAAATGGTTCCAGGGCTGAACATAGTAGCAATGGTCTGCATAACAGGAAGATTAATAAACTGGGCCAGGGTTGTCGGAAACATAATGATAGAAGATGCAAAAATAGGCGGTATTACGCCGGCTGTATTAATCTTCAATGGAAGATGAGATGTCTGTCCTCCATACATTTTCCGTCCAACGACCCGTTTTGCGTAATGAACCGGTATCCGACGCTGGGCCTGCTCCATATAGATGATACAGGCAACAACACCCACCATCAAAACAACCAGGAGAATCAGGGAAAAAATACCCAGCTCACCCGTACTCATCAGCCGGATCGTATTTCCCATTGCAGAGGGCATATTTGCAACGATACCGGCAAATATTATCAGGGAGATACCGTTGCCGATACCTCGCTCCGTGATCTGTTCCCCCAGCCACATGATAAATGCCGTACCAGCTGTCAGGGTAATAATGGTAATCAGACGGAATCCCCATCCGGGATAAGGTACAATGGCTACCCCTGCAGGGGATGTCATTGCTTCAAGTCCTACACTGATGCCAAAACCCTGGATGATGCTGAGCACCACCGTCCCATACCGGGTGTATTGGGTTTTCTTTTTCCGGCCTGCGTCCCCCTCTTTCTTTAATTGCTCAAGGTGGGGAACAACCACGGTCATCAATTCTAAAATAATAGATGAACTGATGTAAGGCATTATCCCCAGGGCGAAGATGGAAAGTCTCTCTAAAGCCCCGCCTGAGAACATATTAAACATTGAGAATAAGGTTCCTGATGCTGATGCAAAAAAGGAAGACAATGCTGCGCCGTCAATTCCGGGTGTCGGTACATGAACGCCCACACGATACACAAACAACAGTGCAAGCGTAATGAAAAGTTTCCGTTTGAGATCAGGGAGTTTAAGTAAATTCTGGTAGCTGTTCTCGATCATCTATAATATCCTTACATCACTTTAATATCAATTATTCGATGCATACGTTATTCTATGCTTCC
>PIVS01000856.1 GCA_003353855.1 Desulfobacteraceae bacterium | reverse complement strand
TGGGGAAAGTCGACCCCGGACCCATCGAGTTTAAACGATTTCTTACCACCATGGTTGCCCAGCTTCCAGGTATCGTAAAGCACGAGCGGTATGCCACCTGTTCGGAACCGAAAAACACTGTTAATGGGCCACTGATCTCCGTTAATGGTAACGACTGGAATTCGGATTTCATCGAAATTTTTTGCCAATTCCCCGGTAATATACTGCGACATCATCTCGCTCATAGCACCTAAGCCAACAGCTGACATGTCCGAAAGAATCCAATGACGAATCAGCGGATCGGTGCCGGGTAGAATCATCTCCTTAACAAATTGCCGGCTTCCGCTTCGAAAATCCTTTTTCAAAGGTGCTATCATCAGCTCAAATTTTTTTTGTCATCGGATATTCTATGTTTTCAAGTGTATCTATGCCGATTAACCCTATAACTCGTTTCGGCATGAGCCGGGAAGCCTCAGCAATCACCGAGCCGCCCATGAACGAACATAAGAGTCGGTTCTTCAGTGCCATAGATCTCATATGAAATCGGCGTACCATCTTTTGAAGGGACAACACCGGGCCATTCTGCCTGAGCTCGTACAACTCTAAAAGTCAACAAAACCACCAAACAGATGACCATCCTCAACATATATATATTGTAAACGGTTTGCAGGCATTTATATATTCAACGCCGGCCTCGATATCCTCTTTTTTATAACTTCTAGTTATTATTTTTAGCTCTTTTTTTTTAATAAATTAAGGTAACCCCGCTCTTTAGCGAGAGAATCTATTTTTGCAAATGAATTAAGATAAACCTCTTGCACCTAAGGTCAGATCTTCTGCAAAAATGAAAAATACGTAACCATAGCGTTTCGAATGCTGCCGGAACATTTCGACCTCAGTTTCACGCTCGGCGTAGAGCGCTTCAAGTTCGGATATCCGGATATCCGGATAAACGCTGTCAAAATAGTCTTTGGCCCCAGCCCAATAAGGACACAAGATTGCCGACACCTGGCCTAAAATTGATTAAGTCATTTTATTGCTCTAAAAAGGAATCTTTTTAAATTTACCCCCCGTGGTTAATTTAGATCCTCATCCTCTTTTTTGGTGATGGGGATCTTCACCACGGGAACCCCTTCTTTGGTCAGCACTTTTTCTTCCTCTTTGGTGGTGGTGCCCCGGATATTCCGGTGTTCAGCAGCACCATAATGCATTTTCAGGGCCTCTTTTGTAAAAGAGGTCCCCACATCCTCAAAGTTTTTTTCCACATACTCTGTTATTTTTTCCGTAAATTCGGCAAGCACTTCCTGGGTTGCCTGTTGGGCCTGCTGGACCTGATTGGATGGGGCTGATGAGGTTTTAATGGAAATCAGGGAAAGTTTTTGTTCAACAGAGGTGGTTTCACAGACGGGGCATTGTAAAATACCCTGTTCCTGCTGGCTATCAAGATCTTTCTTGTCCTCGAACCATCCTTCAAATGTGTGTCCGTTCAGACATTCAAGATCAAATACTATCATGTTAAATAATCCTGCTTACCCCTGTGGCAATATTATAGCAGTA
>PIVS01000295.1 GCA_003353855.1 Desulfobacteraceae bacterium | reverse complement strand
TATGGTAAGGAAAAGGTGCCTGACAGTCTCAAGCCCATCACCCTGAAAGATGTGGAAAAACAGGCTCAGATGATTCAAAAGGCAAAGGCAGGGGAGTTGATTGAAAAATCAATTGCCGATAGTGTTCCGGAAAAGAGTGAATATGCACGGGTCTTTAACGTTTTTGTTGAAGGGGAATACTTTGAGGTTGGGGTGGACGAAGTCGGGGGATCCCCCGTGATCATCTCCGCAGCACCTGCTGCTGCCGCGCCTGCGCCTGCAGCACCTGCACCCCCGCCGGCCCCGGCTGCTCCCGCACCCAAGGAAGCTCCCGCACCCAAGGCTGCTCCCGCACCCAAGGCTGCCGGGTCGGGAACACCGGTTAAAGCCCCCATGCCCGGAATGATAATAAAGTACGAAAAAAATGTCGGGGATGCGGTCAATGAAGGGGAGACCGTTGTGGTGATTGAAGCCATGAAGATGGAAAATGCCCTGCCTGCCCCTGCCAGCGGTGTGGTGGTTGCCGTCAATTATAACAGTGGTGATTCAGTGGGCAAAAACGATGTGCTTGCCCTTATTGAATGATCTGGAGCGAAAAGAAAATTTGATTTACTATGTTTTCGCTCCCTGGTTTGACAAGTAGCGGCTTATGCTTACTTTGGTAGTCTGAAATATTCAGACTACCAAAGGAGAACAAGAATGGCATTTGAGACAAAAGAAGAACTGCTTGAAAAATATATAAAAATGGACAAACCCAAGTGTCCCCATTGCAAAGAGGAAATGAGTCTGTGGGAAGTTCCCCAGATCGCTGTTTCTGATGGTCTGGGTTGGGGAACCCCCTATTTGTTCATCTGCTTTAATGATGACTGCCACTCCTATAAAAAAGGGTGGGAGAATATCAAGGAAACCATGGAGACCCAGGCATCCTATCGGTGTATCAATGAACCGGGCCGTGAAAATTTTGAATATATGCCCGTATACAGCCCCATTGGCGCCACCGGGGGAAGGCTGGATGATGCTGTACTCATTAAGCGGGAAGCTGCGAGAGAACTGGCCAAGCAGACCTTTTCCATATTAACAGATTACTATCTGTCAAAGGACTGGGATGAAATTTTAAAGATCCTCCTGGATCCCAAGATTCCGCCCAAGGCCCGGCTTAAGGCATGTGAGATGGTCGGGGAGCTCGGGGATTCAGAGGCCCTAGAGCATCTGATAAATCATAAGTTTCCCACACCGGTTTTACAGGAAGCTGTGAAAAAGTGTATTGAACAGCTCCACGAAAAGCATTTTACAAGGGAATGTCCTTATTGCGCAGAAATTATAAAAAAACGGGCCGCCCTCTGCAGGCATTGCAACAAAGAAGTATCAAGGGCTTAAACACCCGCCGGAAAAATTAAAAACGGGTGAGCTTAAAAGCGAGAACAATGAAAGAGGAACCTCCTTTTCATTGTTCTCATTTTTTTTATTGAGAGCCGTTTTTGCGCTTGGTCTAACGAGTTATTGTTTATCGGTTTATTTTTTCCATATTAAAGGAGCGGTAAATAATCATTTCCCCTTTTCTTTTTTCCGGGTTGTAAATCCTCTTTTCCATTGATGCCAGCTGTTTTTGGGCCGTTTCTCTGGAGGGTATGTCATCTATCCCCTGACCAATGGTTTTTCCGGAAATCGTATCCATGATAACTGCATTCCTGGCATCGGTTGATACGGCGAAGGGAATCTGGAATTCATAGGTAAGCCGGGCACCGGCCAGGATTTCCCGTTCATAGGATCCAATGGAGCCCGCCACACAGGTGATTGCCATAAAAGGCGTGTCATTGCAGAAGACAATCAGATCAATGGAAGAGACATAGTCTTCTCCCTTGAACTGAACAATCAGGGGCACAGCCACTTGAATCTCTTCTTTTTTAAAGCCCTTTTTTTCCACTAAAAATTTTTCAAAGATCTGGCGGCTGGCTTCCGAGCCCACATTGTCAATCTCTTTTCCGGTGATAAAATCTCTAATTGGTTCAAGCATAAATATTGCCTTATATTAAAGGAGTTCCTGTCATTTCATCGGGTTGGGTCAGTCCCAGGGCTTTGAGGATGGTGGGGGAAATATCACCCAAAATTCCGTTTTGAATCCGGGCCCCTTTGAATCTTTTCCCCGCAAGGATAAAGGGTACCGGGTTCCGGGTATGGGCGGTATGGGGGGAGCCGTCATTGGCAAGCATCTGTTCCGAGTTTCCATGGTCCGCCGTTATAAAGGCTGTACCACGGGTTTCCCATATGGCTTCCACTACCTTTTGGACACAGGCATCAACGGTTTCACAACCTTTGACAGCGGCATCCAGGATGCCGGTATGACCCACCATGTCCATGTTTGCAAAATTTAATACAATAAATTCAAATTTGCGAGATCGGATTTGTTCACACACGGTTTTTGCCAGTTCAACGGCAGACATGGCAGGTTTTTCATCATAGGTGGCCACATCCCTGGGGGAGGGGATCATTATCCTTTTTTCACGGTTAAAGACAGCTTCGTTACCCCCATTAAAAAAATAGGTTACATGGGCATATTTTTCTGTTTCCGCAATCCTGAGCTGGTGAATCCCATGTCGGCTTAAAACTTCTCCGAAAACATTGGTCAGGTGCTGGGGGGCAAAGGCTGTCGCCAGGCCAAAGGTCTGGTCATATCGGGTCATGGTAACAAAGCAGGACAGCTCTGGAAGCTGCTGCCGTTGAAATCCGTCAAATTTTTTTTCAATGAAGGCCCGGGTGATTTCCTTGGCCCGGTCTGCCCTGAAATTGAAGAATATCAACCCGTCTCCATCACGGATGATCCCGTTCCCGTCGTCGTCAGGGTTTTCAAAGAAAACAGGTTTTATGAATTCATCGGTTTCCCTGGCATCATAGGCTTCCTGAAGAGCCTTGATGGGATCCTTTGATTTTTTGCCCTTCCCGCTGGTATACAGTTTATAGGCTTTTTCCACACGCTCCCACCGGGTGTCCCTGTCCATGGCCCAGTAGCGGCCTATCATACTGGCAATTTTTCCTATACCCTTGAGGTCAATGTGGGACTGGAGCTGTTTGAGATAGGTGATACCGCTGGTGGGAGAGGTGTCCCTGCCGTCAAGAATGGGGTGGATATAAAGATTTTTTACCTGGTTTTGTTTTGCCATGTCAATGAGTGCCAAAAGATGGGAAATATGGCTGTGAACCCCTCCGTCGGAGAGAAGACCCAGAAGATGAAGTCCTTTATTGCTTTCCCTGGCCCTCTCCATGGCTTTTTTAAGTTCGGGATTCTCAAAAAAACTTTTATCCTCAATGGCCCTGTTGATCCGGACAAAATCCTGGAATACTCTGCGTCCGGATCCCATGTTCATGTGTCCTACCTCTGAATTTCCCATGATCCCCGGAGGAAGGCCCACTGCATCGCCTGAACAGGCAAGCTGACTATTGGGGAAAGTTTCAAGAAGGGTATCAAGAAAAGGGGTTTTGGCCAGGGCAAAGGCATTCCCTGACCTAATGGGGGAGATCCCCCACCCATCCAGGATCATCAAAATATTGACCGGGGTGTTCTTAAAAGTTGTCATCTTCGTCATCTTCCGGTTCAAGAATGGGGCCGAACTGTGACAGATCAATCCTTGGGGCATCGCTCCACAGCCCTTCCAAATCGAAAAAATCCTTTGCTTTGGACTCAAATACATGGATGATGATGTGGCCGTAATCCAGCAATGCCCATTCCCCTGATTTGATTCCTTCCATGCCGTAGGCCATGATTTTTTCTTTTTTCAGGGCCTTGATGATATGTTCGGCCAGTGAGGTTACCTGGCGTCCTGATCCTGCTTCAAGAATAACGATCATATCTGTATAGGAGGTCATTTTGCGGACATCAATTGCCGTGATGGATTTTGCCTTTCGTTCAAAAATAGGGGCAAGATAGGGGGTGTATTCTTCTGTCAGCCTCATTGGTTTTGTCATTTATATAAATCCTTTTTTTTTATGATGTTCTCGACATTTGCCGGGACAAGTTCTTTGATGGATCGGTTATCTTTTAGCCGTGCCCGTATCATGGTTGAAGAGATATCAATTTTGGGTACATTACAAATATGGACCGGCTGCAGCAGTTCATGGGTAAACCTGGTTTGTCCTCTATTTAATTTGTATCCTTTTGAGATATATTCGTCAATAAAGGATGCAATTGGGTCTATCCCGGGACGGTCTCCCCTGAGCATGACAATAATGGGAATTGTCTGAAAAATGAGTTCCTTTTTTTTCCAGGTGGTGATATCAAAAAATGCATCTGACCCCATTAAAAGGAAAAAATTAACAGGAGGGGGATGGACTTTCTTAAAGGCATTTATGGTGTCAACGGTAAAAGAGGGACCTTTTCTTTTTAATTCAATATCAGAGGCATAAAATCCCTCCAGCTCTTCTACCCCGCTTTCCACCATCTCCAGCCGGTCCCTGGCAGGGGCCAGGCCGGATACGGATTTGTGGGGCGGGGTGGCAGAGGGAAATAAAAAGATCTTTTCAAGGTGAAAGACCTGCTTTACATATTTAATAATATTGATATGACCATTATGAAGCGGATTGAAGGTCCCTCCAAAAAGTCCTGCGTCCATGTTTACTCTTTTTGGAGTTTGGAAGCGAGCAGTTTGACCAACGGTTTTACGCTTTGGCCGGTAGCTGCTGAAATGGTAAGAATCTTAAGATCTGGCATGGCTGCTTTAAAACTGTCCACTCGGTTTTGTGCCCCTGTTAGATCCATTTTATTGAGCACCACAATCTGGGATTTTTTGGCCAGTTTTTTACTGTACATGGCCAGCTCTTTATTGATCAGGTTAAAGGCTTCAAGGGGGTTTTCCGGGTCAATTTCCCCCACGTCAATCAAGTGAATCAAGATCCCCGTCCGTTCTATATGTTTCAAAAATTTGATGCCAAGACCGATTCCCTCATGGGCTCCTTCAATGAGTCCCGGTATATCTGCCACGGCAAAGGGTTCCCCGAAAGGGGGTTCCACCATACCGAGGGTCGGGGTAAGGGTGGTAAAGGGATAATCGGCTATTTTCGGACGGGCTGCAGACATGGAAGAAATCAGGGTGGACTTTCCCGCATTGGGCAGCCCCACAATACCCACATCTGCCAGAAGTTTTAATTCCAGCTTCAGTTTCATCTCGACCCCCGGCATTCCCGGCTGGGCAAATTTGGGTGCCCGGTTCGTTGCCGAGGCAAACCGTTTGTTTCCTCGTCCGCCCTGGCCGCCTTTGGCGATGATGTGTTCCGTGTGCTCAAGGGTAAGATCTATGATGGGTTCAAGGGTGCCGGCATCGGACACCAACGTGCCGGGGGGGAGATCCAGAAATTTATGATTTCCGTTTTGGCCGTGTTTTTGTTTGCCAAGTCCTGGAGCCCCATTCTTGGCATGGAACAATTTTTGACGGCGATAATCGTAGAGTGTCCGTTGTGCCGGGTCCACCCGTAAAATCACATCTCCGCCATTACCGCCATCTCCACCGTCAGGACCGCCAAACTCAATGTACCGTTCCCTGCGGAAACTCATGCATCCTGCTCCACCTTTCCCGGAACTGACGGTGATAATTGCTTCATCTACAAATTTCACGCTTCATAAACGCTGACTTTTTTTCTGTCGCGACCTTTTCGTTCAAAGGTCACCACACCGTCCATTTTTGCAAAAAGAGTGTAGTCTTTGCCCATGCCCACGTTGTTACCCGGGTGGATTTTGGTGCCGACCTGTCTAACAATGATAGTTCCGGCTGAGATCATTTCTCCGCCGAATCTTTTAACGCCGCGGCGCTGGGCGTTTGAGTCGCGCCCGTTTTTGGTACTACCTGCTGCCTTTTTATGTGACATCTTATCTCTCCTTAAGCCGAAATAGATTCAATTTTTATTTCTGTATAATGCTGTCTGTGACCCTGCATCTTCCGATAGCCTTTCCGGCGTTTATATTTGAAAACCAATTGTTTTCTGCCTCTTCCCTGCTCAAGGATGTGGGCTTTTACAACGGCATTTTCAAGCTTAGGGGTTCCAAGGGTGACAACTTCACCGTCTGAATACATGAGGACATCATCAAATTCAATCTGAGAACCTTCAGTGCCTTCAAGTTTTTCAACTTTCAGGGTCTGTTCTTCATGAACCTTGTATTGCTTTCCTCCGGTTCTGATAACTGCGTACATGTTAAACTCTCCTTATTATTTCAATACTTTTTGCAATTTCAAAAAACTCTTAATTCTATAATTATTTCA
>PIVS01000294.1 GCA_003353855.1 Desulfobacteraceae bacterium | reverse complement strand
AATAAGAGACAAAATACATTGCTCCAGAGATAGGGCACTGTAAAATAAAGTAAAATTACTTTAAATGTATAGACAGATAGGGGGAAGAAAATAGCATGGGAGATACAGCTATTAAAATTGGAGGCGCCAAAAAAAGCGTCTTTAAAGATAAGGTAATGAAGCTTCTGCCAGAAGGCGGAAACTTGAATGCTTGCCTGACCTGCGGTGCATGTGCATCCGGGTGTCCTGCAACCGGCCTGGACGGAATGGACCCGAGGAAATTTCTTCGGATGGCAGCGCTGGGTATGGATGAAGAAATTTTGAGCTCAAACTGGGTATGGATGTGTTCCATGTGTACCAGGTGCATGTATGTATGCCCAATGCAAATTAATATACCCCAGCTTGTTTTTAATGCCAGGGCAACCTGGGCAAAGGAAGATAAACCAAAAGGCATCACAAGTTCCTGTGACATGGCCCTGAGAAATGATACCTGCTCTGCCATGGGTGCCACAGAAGAAGATTTCGAATTTGTTATCGGGGATGTTCTGGAAGAATACCAGGAATCCCAGCCCGAATTTGCCGAAATGAAGGCAGATGTCAACCGGGAAGGTGCTTATTATTATTTGAATCAGAACTCCAGGGAACCGGTTACCGAACCCGATGAAATGGTACCTTTGTGGAAAATTCTGCACCAGGTAGGAGCTGACTGGACCTATGGTACCAAGGGCTGGGCAGCGGAAAACTACTGCCTGTTCTCAGCGGACAATGAAAACTGGGAAAAAATTGTTCGGGTTAAAGCAAAAGCGGTGGAGGACCTGGGCTGTAAAGTCTGGCTCAACACCGAGTGAGGGCACGAACTCTTTGCAGTCCTGGTAGGACTGAAAAAATTCAACATCCCCCACAACTTTGAGATTAAAAGTATTATTCAGCTTTATGCCGAGTGGATCAGAGAAGGCAAGCTGAAACCCTCTTCCGACTGGAACAAGGAACGCCAGGTCAAGTTTACACTCCAGGATCCATGCCAGCTGGTCAGAAAGACCTTTGGTGATCCGGTTGCCGATGACATGAGATATGTGGTCAAGGCCGTTGTCGGTGAAGAAAACTTCATTGATATGACACCTAATCGATCCAATAACTTCTGCTGCGGCGGGGGTGGCGGATACCTTCAATCCGGATTCACCGAGCAGAGAAGGGCATACGGCCAGACCAAGGCCAACCAGATCCTGGCCACCAAGGCAACCTATTGCATCACGCCTTGCCACAATTGCCATGCCCAGGTTCATGATATGTCGGAGGTCAACGACCATGCATGGGAAACCGTCCATCTCTGGACATTGCTCAACCTTTCCCTTGGCATCCTCGGTCCCAACGAGAGGGAATACCTTGGGGATGATCTAAAGGGTGTGGATGTATTCCATCCTGAATCTGAAATGTAATTTTTTAGATTTGATACAGATATAAAACCCGGTGGAGACGATGGAAAGTTTCTGCCGGGTTTTTTTGTGTAACGCGCGTCCAGCGCGGTGGGCAGCCTGTGCGAAGATGACCAATCTTTCTTGTATCTGTTTGCCTCATTGGTATAATTGTGATAAGGAAATTAGGATTATGACTCAGATTATCAGTATTGCGAACCAGAAGGGAGGGGTAGGTAAAACAACCACTGCGGTCAATTTGTCGGCAGCCCTTGCCAAATTAGGAAAACATGTGCTGCTTGTGGACTGTGATTCCCAGGCAAATGCCACCACGGGTATGGGAATAGATAAGCCCTCCCTTGCAGTATCTTTGTACCAGGGGCTGATCGGAGAAGCCTCCATTGACGAGATTATCCTCCCCACCATGCTGCCCAAGCTTTTTATTATTCCGGCCAATGTGGATCTCATTGGTTTTGAGATAGAAATGGTAGCGGCTGACCTGAGGGAGGCAAAGCTTAAACAGATTCTGGAACAGGTAGAAAATCGGTTTGAGTTTATTATCATCGACTGCCCTCCCGCCTTGAGTCTTCTTACGCTGAATGCCTTTACCGCATCCCATTCCGTATTGATTACCCTGCAAAGCGAATTTTTTGCCCTGGAGGGATTGGGCCAGCTGCTGGATACCATAAAGCGGGTGAAATCCTCCTTTAACCCTGGATTGAAAATCAAAGGAATCCTTTTGACCATGTTTGATAAACGGACCAACCTGGCCCAGAATGTGGTGGAGGATGCCAGGCAATATTTTAAAGAGATGGTGTTTAAAACCAAGATACCTCGGAATGTAAAGCTGGGGGAAGCACCCAGCTACGGCCTGCCGATTATTTTGTATGATAAGAAATCACAGGGATCTAAAAGTTATCTATCCTTTGCCAGGGAGCTTCTAAAACGATGATGAATAAGAAAAAGAAACATACTGGTCTGGGCCGAGGAATATCAGCATTAATTCCTGATTTGAATTCGCCGGAAACCGGTTCTGATTTTTTCATGTGCCCCATCGGGGATATAGCCCCTAACCGGTATCAGCCGCGGATGGTATTCAGCCAGGAGGAGCTGGATCGCCTCAGGGACTCAATTGCCGAACAGGGTGTGCTGCAGCCCTTGCTGGTCCGTCACATGGACGATGGATATGAACTTATTGCAGGGGAAAGGCGCCTCAGGGCGGCTGAATCTGCCGGTCTTTCCCGGGTGCCGGTGGTGGTAAAGGATCTGACAGACGAGCAGGTTCTGGAAGTTTCCATTATCGAGAACATTCAGCGGGAAAATCTCAATGTACTGGAGGAAGCCGAAGCATATTTCAGGCTCATTGATGAGTTCAAATATACCCAGGAAAAGGTGGCCAAGAAAATTGGTAAAAACCGCTCCACCATTGCCAATCTCCTCAGGCTTAGAAGTCTGCCCCAGGAAATAAAGGATAGTCTTATTGCTGAAAAAATCAGTATGGGCCATGCCCGGGCGCTATTGGGCGGGGGGACGGAGGAAAACCAGCTTTATCTTTTTAAACAGGTGCTTACCAGGGGGCTTTCCGTTCGTCAAACCGAAAGCTTGGTCAACCAGGCCAAGCAGGAACCCAAACAATTTGCCCAAAAAATCTCAGCCGATGAAAAAAAAATTCTGGAACAAGCTTCCACCCAGATTGCAACCCGGATCAAAAGTCAGGTGATGATCAAAAAGAATGGCGACAAGGGCAGGATTGAAATTAAATTTAAATCCAAATCTGAATTTGACCGCCTTGTGGGCCTGTTGAGCAGCATTTCATGAAAATAATCGTTGCAAAGACTGCGGGTTTCTGCATGGGAGTCCGCCGGGCTGTGGCTATGGTTCTGGACGCATCCAATCTTGCAGGGGAACCTATCTTCACCTACGGACCCCTTATCCACAATCCCCAGGTTTTGGAAATGCTGGAAAACAAAAAAATTTGCAGGATTGAGACCATTCCGGAAAAAGGAGAGGGCATTGTCCTGATCCGTGCACACGGGGTTCCTCCGGAGGATGAGAAGGCCTTGAAAAAAGCAGGGTTTACAGTTCTGAATGCCACATGTCCCCGGGTGGTCCGTGTCCAGGTGATTATCAATCGATATGCCAAAAAGGGGTATGCCACCATCATTATCGGCGATAAAAAGCATCCGGAAGTGGTGGGGCTTCTCGGCTATGCCGGGGGAAATGGATATACCGTCACCTCCATGGAACAGTTGGCTGGTCTGCCTGCATTTGAGAATGCTGTGGTGGTTGCCCAGACCACCCAGAACACCGAATTTTATGAAGCAATAAAAGCATGGTGTACAGGTCATGCTCCCCATTATAGACTTTTTAACACCATTTGCGGATCCACGGAAAAGCGGCAGTCCGAGGTGCGGGGTTTGGCACAAAAAAATGATGCAGTTATTGTTGTTGGCGGAAAACAATCCGGTAACACCCGGCGCCTTGCCCAGGTAGCCAGGCAAACCGGTACACTTGCTATCCATATTGAAGATGCATCTGAAATTGATTACAAGGGTCTGGGAGGGGCAAAGAATATTGCGATTACAGCCGGGGCATCAACACCCAGCTGGATTATCAATGAGACCTGTTCAAAGGTGGCAGCCAAGGTTCAAAACCAACACCCTGTCATTGGATTATTGGTCGGAATCAGGGATTTTTTGCTAAAGACCAACCTGCTGCTCGCCCTGGGTGCAGGAGGGCTGACATACGCATGTGCCATGATCCAGGGATTTTCCCAGACCTTTATCCATTCTGCCATTGCCTCGCTCTATGTTCTGTCTATGCAGATCCTGAATAATATTATTACCATTAAATCAGATACCTACAACCATCCTGACCGGGCTGCCTTTTATAAAGAGCATCAGGCTGTTTTGCAGGTGTTTGCCCTGGGGTCCGGAGCAGTCGGCCTCTATCTATCCTATACCACGGGATTTGTTTCATTTTGTATCCTGTCTATTATGAGCCTTCTGGGGCTCTCATATAGCTTAAATATCATTCCCTTTGTCTTTGGTAATATGAAAATTAAGCGGATTAAGGATCTGCCAGGATCCAAAACCATCCTAATCGCCATTGCCTGGGGAAGCGTTACCAGTCTTCTGCCGGCAATTGTGAACTCAGGCCGTATTATGCCTATGCTGGCAAGCTTTGTTTTTGTCATTGGATTGGTCTTTGCCAGAACTGCTTTTTTTGACGTGTTGGCCATTCAAGGGGATAAGATTACAGGAAAGGAAACCATTCCTACCCTTTTGGGGGCTAAAAAGAGTTTTACTCTTATTCAATTATTGCTGGTGTTTGATATTTTTATTCTATTGCTTGCCTATTGGACCTCTTTGTTTGGGAATAATGCTTTCCTGCTTGCCTTTGTCCCCCTTTTTATGCTTTTATTAATCAGATTGCATAAAAAAGACAGCCTGTTATCCGGCCGGCAATATGAATTCCTGATAGAGTCTTCATTTTTATTTGCAGGGGTAGTGGCAGCCGTTATTTGATAAATTATTGGGAGATGGCATGACAAACGGGCGTAAAAAAAATATAAAATGTCCCCTGATTGGACTTCTAGCCGTAAAAAACCAATTGATCACAAAAGAGGAATTGGAAACAGGGCTGGTCCAATGTGCAGGTTCCATTGACCTTGAACAAGATCTGAAAGATTATTTTCTTTCCAAGGAACTTGTGTCATTACAAAATATAGAACGGCTCTCCCGGGCAGCAAAAACCCTTGAAATAAGGCAGAAAGAGTATAAATTCGGCACCATTGCCATGAGCAAGGGGTTTATCAATCAAAGTGTTCTGGATCTGGCCCTGGAGGAGCAGGAAGATGCCATCAGGGGAAAGGGTAAATTCAGCCTGATCGGGGATATGTTGGTGGAAGCCGGGTTGCTGACTGAAAAACAAAGAGATTATATTCTTAAATTACAAAAGAGAGTAAGAAGTCAGATTAAAAAAGATGAATCTGCGAAAAAGACGCTTCCCGGGCAGCAACCCCGGGAAAAGAGTCAGGAACCGCCTGCCGAAAAGAAGCCTGAAATAAAGGCCGAAATAAAAGAAGAAGATAGTGCCTTGCTTGCCCCCGAGGCTATAACTGGGGGTATCAATCTGCAGATTTCCGGGGATTTTATGGCTGCTTTTATTTCAAAAACAGACCACTTCAACAAAGACATCCTGGTAATGGACATAAAAGAGGCCTTGTTTGAAAAGGACATTGTGATCGGTATTGTTGCCGATGAGATGATAGACGGGTTTGTTAAATCCTCGGGTTTTAAGACCCAGTCCTTCAGGATCGCCAAGGGGGTAAGACCTATCCAGGGTCAGGATGCAAAACTGGAGTTTTTTTTTAATACAGACCACCTAAAAGCCGGCGGCCTTGATGCAGACGGGAATATAGATTTCAAGGAAAGAGGGGAGGTTCCCCATGTGGAAAAGGGAACTGTCCTGGCGGAAAAAACCCCCATAATTGAATCCAGGCAGGGGCAAAATATCTATGGGGATGAGATGGATATCCTGCCGGGTGAAGATATCCCCCTGCGGTTTGGGAAAGGGGCCAAATTGTCCGAGGATGGTCTTAAAGTTTTGGCCGAGGTTGATGGATACCCTAAATATTCCCTTTCCGGGGTGATTTTTGTACATGATGAATATACAGCAGGCGGAGATGTGGATTATGAAACCGGCCATATCGACTATAATGGAAATGTGAATATTAAGGGCTGTATCAAATCCGGGTTTAAGGTTCGGGGCAATGATATTAAAACCATTGAATTGGACGGTGGTATTGTGGAGGCAGACGGGGATGTGATAGTGGCA
>PIVS01000293.1 GCA_003353855.1 Desulfobacteraceae bacterium | reverse complement strand
TATGAAGTTGAAATTGAGGATTATGTCCAGATTGGCTCCCATTGTTCCATTTATTCCATTTCCACAATCGATGGAAAAAAAGGAAAAGTCACCCTAAAGAAAAATTGTCGTATCGGAACCCACAGTGCCATAATGCCCGGGGTGACAATAGGAAAGAATGCAGTCATTGGGGCCCATAGCTTTGTAAACAGGGATATTCCGGATAATGTACTTGCCTATGGCACGCCGATCAAAATTATTAAAAAGGTGGAAAAATAAAATGGATTTTGCACCATGGCCATATTTTGAGGATGATGAGATAGAAGCTGCAGCAAATGTGCTTAGATCAGGAAACGTGAACCAATGGACAGGAAATGAGATCAATGCATTTGAAAAAGAGTTTGCCCGATATTTAGGCACAGATTATTCTGTCGCCCTTGCCAATGGCAGTCTTGCCCTTGATCTGGCCCTTGCCGCTTTTAATATTGGAAAGGAAGATGAAGTGATTGTGACCCCGCGGTCATTTATTGCCTCTGCCAGTTGTGTGGTTTTAAGGGGGGCGGTTCCTGTTTTTGTGGATGTGGACCCTGTCAGCCAGAACATAACTTTGGAGACTATTTCCAATGCAGTAACAGCAAAAACTAAGGCTGTCATAGCCGTTAACCTTGCGGGGTGGCCATGTGAACTGGATAAAATTAAGTCTTTTTGCCGGCAAAAGGGGCTTGTGTTAATTGAGGACTGCGCACAATCCCATGGGGCTGCCTATAAGGGGAGAAAAGTCGGGAGTTTCGGGGACTGCGCCATCTTTTCCTTTTGCCAGGACAAAATTATGACCACTGGCGGAGAGGGGGGCATGCTGGTGACAAATAACAAAAAAATCTGGGAAAGCGTATGGAGCTATAAAGACCATGGCAAAAACTATGACAAAACTTTTGCCAAGAATCAGGCGCCTGGATTTAAGTGGTTTGCCAGCAGCTTTGGAACCAATTGCAGAATGACCGAAATGCAGGCTGCAATCGGCAGGGTTCAGTTGAGAAAACTTGATGAGCAGGTAAAAAAAAGAAGAAAATTTGCCAATTTATTCAACCGGGCATTTGATGATATCCCGGGGCTGAGGACAACCATACCGGATGATGACCTCTATCATTCCTATTATAAATATTATGTTTTTATAAACCAGGAAGAACTCAGAGCAGACTGGGACAGGTCCACTGTCGTTGAAACCTTAAATAATAAGGGAATTCCCTGCAACACCGGTATCTGCCCTGAAATCTATCTTGAAGAAGCCTTTGAACATTGTTCCCATAGAATCGACGGATCAGGGAACGGTAAGACAGGTTCCCTTCATCTTCCTGTGGCAAAGAAATTGGGTGAAACTTCAATGATGTTCATGGTGCATCCGACCCTGGAACTTGAATCTATTCATCACATTATAAAACAGGTAAAAGCTGCAATGGAAAAAGCAGTTAAATAAAATTAATTTGGATAAATCAATTGTTTAAACCCTTAATCACTTGGGTCCTCCTTGATAAAGGCATCCCTCAAAAAATCAAGAATGTATAAAAAGTTAAAAAACAGAACCCATTTTATTTCATCATTCCGGCAGTTCTTTAGACAATTTTTGCCTTTGTCACATACAATATCACCTTGGATGACAGAGGCATTTTGGGTAGGATTTGGTCTTGTGACCTCCGTACTTGCGCTTCTTGCGGGGACCCGCATGTTAACAACTTTGCTGTCGACAATTGAGTACGGGAGATTGGGCTTGGCTATTTCCCTTGCCATGTTGGTGGTGCAGATTTGCGGAGAACCGGTTGCCCAGACTGCTGTTCGTTTCTATGCCCATTGGAGAGAAGCAGGGAAATTACCGATACTCATTCACAACTTGAAAAAATCTATGATCTGGACGGTGGGAGGGATTTTTCTTGCCTGCATTGCTATTGTGGTTCTTGGGCGTAGTTTTGATGAGCTTCCCAGCGGTCATTTGACGCTGATTGTTGGTGCTTTTGCAGCTCTTTTGATTCTCAATCGTGTTGCCGTTGCCTTGGAAGATGCTGCCCGTGAACGACGTTTTCGGGGTATTATGCAGGGAAGTTTTGAGATCGGGCGTTTTGTGTTTGCAATCGGGCTTATTCTCTTTTTGGCCATTCCCAGGGCAGAAACAGCCCTGGGTGGATTTTTGATAGCAGCAATTTTGACCGTTTCTGTCCATGGTTTTTTCTTGCGGAAAATGTTAAAACCTTTGCCGGGAGAACAATATGATGCAGGAATAACCATGACCTCGGCAGATGCTATCTCCCTGAGGCAGTTTCAATTTCCGCTGTTCATCAGCCATGTCTTTATCTGGTTTGTGATGATGGCCGAGCGATGGTTATTGCATCGGTATGGCAGCCTGGCTGATGTTGGTGGGTATGCTGCGGTATACCAATTGGCTTTTATGCCGATGATCTTTGTCAGTAAATTTTTGGTGTTGCTAACAGAACCGATTATTTATCAATTGGCCGGTTTGGACAGAGACGCAGATAATGGGTCTCAGGCACTCCGAATTAATGCTTATTTGGCTGTTGTCATCCTGCTCATGACATTGATAATTTTTTCCCTGCTACTTTTTTGTCATCCTGTAGTCGGCCGTATTCTTCTTGGGATTGAGTTCCGTACCTATAGCTGGATTTTTCCCTGGTTGTTTTTAGCGGGTGGTTTTTTTGCTGCGGCACAGCAATTTCTTTTGAGGATGAAATGTGAGATGCGTACCGCTGCACTCGCAGTTTTATGGGGTGTCGTTGCACTGATTGCCGCCCTTGCTTATTTTATAGGAGCAAAGTACTGGCAGGTGACGGGGATTGTGACAGCCGTTGTCCTTGTTAATGGTATCCTATTTTTGTCTGCAATTATTTTCATGGTTCCAAAAAAAACTGTGACTTTAAGCTAACTATTAATAGATAATTTAATTGCTTTTTTTAATGCATCATTTCCCTATCGAGTAACGGTAACGGATCAATGACACGCTGACAAAATGGTTTTCACAATTCTTTTACTCGCATCTCCTTCCCAAAATTCAGGGATACGCCCTTTCTTCCTTTCCCCACGTAAAATTTTTTCAACTTCTGCTTTGAGCAAATCAACATCTGTTCCGACCAATACATTGCTTCCTTCCTGGACAGTAACCGGCCGTTCGGTGTTCTTACGGATGGTTAAGCAGGGGATTTGCAGCGCAGTTGTTTCTTCCTGTAATCCCCCACTGTCTGTCAACATCCCCTGGCAATCTTTCCAGATGTAGAGAAAATCATTGTAGCCAAGGGGCTCAAGTAAAATAATTCCCTGTTTAATGTTTACATTATTTTTGAATTCGGTGAGAAGATGCAATAATCCAAAGTTTTCAATCATTTTTTTTGTGCGAGGATGGCAAGGGAAGATAATTGGGGTCTTCATGGATATTTCATTCAATGCTGTTAACAGCTTTTCTATTGTTTCTTTATTATCAACATTTGAAGGTCTGTGTAACGTCAGGCAAAAATAATTTACCGGCAATGATTTCTTTAATGCAACCACCTGATCAGATAGCTTACGTCCATTAAGCCGGGAAAGCTGATAAAAAAGATTGTCAATCATAACATGCCCGACAAAATGAATCTTATCCTCGGCATGCCCCTCTCTAATCAAGTTCTCCGTACCATTTTTTTCTGTTGTAAAAAAAATATCCGTAATAGCGTCTGTGGCTAACCTGTTAATTTCTTCGGGCATTCCACGATCTTTTGAACGTAGTCCTGCCTCAACATGAATGAGTTTTATCTGAAGTTTTTTTGCAACAAGACCTGCAGCAATTGTAGAATTAACATCACCTACCACAAGAACAATATCAGGCTTTTCCTTCACACATAACTTTTCAAAAGTTATCATGATTTTGGCAGTCTGTTCAGCATGGGATCCGCCACCACATTCTAAAGAATAATCCGGCTCTTTTATACCCAAATCCTTAAAAAAAGAATCTGACATATTCTTATCGTAATGCTGTCCCGTGTGAACCAATAGGGCGTCAATATCTCTATACTGATCCATTTCACGAAGAATCGGGGCTATTTTCATAAAATTTGGCCGTGCGCCGGCCACTAACATTATTTTCATATTAAACCTTTAAATTTTTTAAAAACTTTCTAAATAATCAACAAATTTATTTGCAAGTTCGTTTCTGCCAAATTTTTGCTCTGCCAAATTTCTTGCATTTTTACCGGACTTTTGCAGATGAGGGCCATCCATGGACAATTTATACAGCTCCTTGGCAAACGCCTTTGGATCACCAGGAGAGACTGCCGTTCCAAGATCGTTTTCAGTTATCATCTCTGCAAGCCATCCCGGGTAATTAATAAGAACAGGTAATCCCATGGATATATAATCAAAGAATTTGTTTGGAGAGGTGCCGTAATAAAAAGCCGGAATATTATCAAGAATCATCATTCCAAGGTCAACTTCCCCCATCACCTCCGCCAAATCCTTTTTGGGTATTGAATCAAGAAAAATACAATTTGATAACCCTTCCTCTTGTGCTCTCCGCAATAAGTGGGGTTTTAGTTTTCCATCACCGATGAACAAGAGTTTGATATGGTTCATTTTTTTTTCTTTAATCACCTGTGCCCCGTCAAGAACTGCATCCAAACCATTTGCAAGGCCATGGGCTCCTGTAAACACAGCCACAAAATCACCGGAATTAATCCGGGGATCAATTTTTTGAAGTTTAGTTTTATCAGACTTGACCTGATAATTAGTCGGCTTAAATAATTCGAGGTCACAACCATTGGGTATCATAATAATGGGCTTATTTTTTTGAGCCCTTTTCTTGATGCCCTTTTTAATACCCGGGGAAAGGCCAATCCCTCCATCCATGGTCAAATATGACAATTTTTCAAGAATAGACATCCCTCCAATAATAAGGGGGTTTGTAACAACGCCCATGGCTTTTGGAAGTTCCGGCCAAAGATCGCGAACTTCAAAAACAAATTTTTTCCAGGGCTTTAAGATTTTTAAGACAATTCCCGGAATGGCGGCAGTCAAGGGTGTCGAGGTTGCAAAGAGAAGATCATAATCTTCTTTTAAAGCAATTTTTATACTTTTAAGGGAATACTTTAAAAAAACAATGCTGCGTTTAACGAGGGAATCATAATTTGAGTATGGTAAAGAAATTTCAATGATAGTAATCCCATCTACAACCCCTTTGCGAATTCCTTTAACCGTTTCGCCTGTTAAACCGGTTTTTCCCATGGTTGCAGAACCGCAAACCATGGTAACTTCATGTCCTCTCTCAATAAGCTTTCTGGCAAATTCATATGATCGTGTGCCCGTTGCTCCTGTGGGAGTTGAAAAATGCTGGTGGAAATATAAAACTTTCATAATTTATTATTTTTTTTAATATGTTATTGAGAGTGATGAAACAAAATTTTTGTTTCAATGGTAAAATCTCTTGTTTGCAGGGTTTCAAAAACAGTCCTATGTCCTTGGGAATAGTGATTATAATAATTGGAAATATAGGATTTTTCCATGCGGCCCACAATATTGGATTTAATTAAACTTTTCCCCACCCTTAGAGAATAATCATCCATCTGGTCTACGCTGTTGATCTTCAACGTATTATGCCCGATAGTTCCCTTAAAGTCACCCAATTTTTCAAAAGATGAATTGTATGAAAAAGAAATGGAATCACAATAAAGGTTATGGCCTTTGTGCCAGATATCAAGGTGAAGCATATCACTTTGTCCCGGCCGGTCTCTATAGGATGTGAGACCACATAAAGGCAAAAGAATCAGGGTCTCTCAGAATATAATATCCCCCATCCTCAAACTTATTTTCACAACTTTCCAGTGGCTGACAAGAATTTTTAATTCCAAATAGCCGGCATGTTCCAAGAGAACCTCCTGACGCTTTTCCCATTTGGGAGACAGCACCTGCAAAGTTTAAACTTGGTCTAAAATCACGGTAATCTGAGTTTGAAACAGGAAAAAGATTTGCGCCGTCATTTGTTCCATCTTAAGGTAAGAAAGCCATTTTTTCAGTAATCTTTTGGAATCCGGAATTTGGTAAAAAAAAGCCTCAGATAACCCTTCAGGACGAGGTTGAGTGCGATGAGGTTTATAGCGTTGCAGGGCACAAAGGCAACCTTGAGGCTGTATCAAAGAAGGGACGAGATGGTCGCCGTAACCGATTAAAGGGTGCCAGAGGTCGTGGTACGCTGGAGAAAGAGAAGCCGCCCATTTTCGGAATGATAC
>PIVS01000855.1 GCA_003353855.1 Desulfobacteraceae bacterium | reverse complement strand
CAATGGCAATAACGCTGGTTTCTTTATTTAAAGCGGCAATGGTCCGGGCAATAAGAGAGGTAACAGTTGTTTTACCGACTCCGCCTTTTCCGCCGAACGCAAGTTTTAAGCTCAAGTTTGATTACTCCTAAAAAATAGAGGGGTTCATTCAATATAAATTGAAAAAAGTTTCATTAAATTCATTAAGAATTTTTCCTTTTTCATCCAATAGATAAACCCTGTGATCGTTTTCTATGGCCGTGTCAAGCAAATCATTTTCAATCACCGCCTGGGTGTCATAGTTTCCGCTGAAAAGATCCTTTGGCATCATAGCAAAGCAGGCCCTTGCTTCCTCTTTGGTTTTAAAGGCCGGAATAAATTTTTCTTGGTTGCCATCACTGAAACCGACAAACTGCTCGGTTGAGGTGCCGGGGTCCCGGATAATTATGTAGTACCAGTTTTCTTTAGTACCAGTATTTTCATTTTCCAATGCAGTCCATCCTGTAAAAAGAGTGTTTCCTTCAAGTATAAGGCATAATTTAAAAAATTAAAGCCTTTCAGGTTAATAAAAGCGGGGCAATAAAAAAGAAAGGCCCCTGGCCGTCAAAGCGGGCAGGGGCCTTATAAATAATTACTGCTAAATATTAGATTTCAAGCCATGAATCAGAGTAAAGTGTTTCACCCATGATCACTTTATAGGTTTTTGCATAATCCTGCATTTCTTTTTCAAGAGATGCGATATTAGGTTCATTACCGTCCATCATACCGTAAATCAGATCAACAATGTCCTGACGCTCACCCTTTGCAATGGCGGTAAGTTTGGTATCAAGGGGATCGGAAATAACAGAGGCCATGCCGTATTTTTCAAGCATAACCATATAGGTACGGTTCAAAATACCGCGCAGGTGTTCCGGAGGTCCGTTGGAAATATTGGAAAGCCCGCAGGTTGATTTGGAGCCCGGTGCCATATCTTCGAGCATCATCTGGAAGTTGAGAAGGCTCATGCACTGCTGCTGCTGGATATTGACCGGAGTAACAATACCGTCAACCCAGATTTTCTCATTGGGAATACCGGCTTCGTTGGCATAATAAAGCAATTCAACGGCAAGAGCAGCTCTCTCGTTTTCATCCCTGGGAAGTCCGTCGGGTCCCCACATAAGCGCCACAAAATCTGCTTCATACTTGGCAGCCATGGGAACCATTGCTTCATATCTTTCTTTCCGTGCCATGATGGAGTTGACAATATGGGGCTTGTCAGCCGGTTTACATACTTTCAGGCCTGCTTCAATGGCGTCAATATTGGAGGAATCAAGCAGCAGGGGCATTCCAGGAACTGCTTCCTGAACCACGTTGACAACCCATGGCATCAGCTCGGTTCCAAATTTTTTAGCAGGTCCTAGGTTTATATCAATATAATCCATCCCCGCCTCTTTTTGTTTGACAACTTCTTTCTGGATGGGTTCCGGATTACGTTTGGCAGGATCGGCTTCTTTGAATTCTTTTCCAATTACCGTGGAAATTACATTCAGACTTTCACCAAATAGAATCATGCTATTTTCCT
>PIVS01000854.1 GCA_003353855.1 Desulfobacteraceae bacterium | reverse complement strand
TTTGACAACTTTTTCTTTTTAACGGAAAGGTTATAGTTTTTGGAGACAATCTCTTTGCCCCGGACCAGGGCCTCTTCGCTTATTTCAAGCAGGGTGACCGGGATGCCTGCATTGACAAAGCACATGGCAATACCACCCCCCATGGTTCCGCCGCCGACAATTCCCACCTGTTTAATCGTTCTTTGGGGGATGTCTTTGGGCAAACCCTTGATTTTAGATGTTTCCCGCTGGGCAAAAAACATGTGCCGCAATGCTGCTGACTGGCTTGATTCCATACATTCTTTAAAGGAGGCCCTCTCTTTTTGAAGCCCTTCATCCAGGGGAAAATTTACAGCCGCCTCCACACATGTGATAATATGCCGGACCGCGGACTGACCCCTGAAACGCTTTTTTAATCGGGCACGGTAGGTATCAAAGAAATCATGGGAAACACTTGCAGGATCGATTTTCATATCCCTGACCAGTCTTAATTGAGCTCCTTTTTCAACCAGCTCCTTTGCATATTTTACAGCACCATCCAGAAGATTTTCATCAATGATTTTATCAATCAAACCCAGCTCAAGGGCTTTGGCCGCATCGACGGGTTTGCCGGATACTATTAAATCCAGGGCCGCTTCAACGCCGGTAAGACGCGGCACCCGCTGGGTTCCCCCGGCCCCTGGTATCAATCCAAGCTTTACTTCGGGAAGTCCCACCTTTGCCGATGAAAGTGCGCAGCGATGGTGACAGGTGAGGGCGGTTTCAAACCCCCCGCCCAGAGCCGTGCCGTGGATGGCTGCAACCACAGGTTTTTTGGAGGCTTCGATTGCAGCCAGCAATTGGGGCATTGAAGGTGCCAAAGGGGGCTTGCCAATTTCCCTGATATCAAAACCGGCAATAAAGGTACGCCCTTCACAGATCATGACCAGGGCTTTGGATTCATCTGTCTGTGCCCTCTCAATTGCCTGGCATAACCCTTCTCGAAGCACCTGTGAAAGTGCATTTACCGGGGGATGATTCATTGTGATAACGCCGATGCTGTTTGTTATTTCATATCTAACCACTGACATTGTTTTTTCCTTTTCATTGCTATAGCTGAATTGTCGTATTTTGCTAAACGAAATTACATTTCACATAATTGAGAGAATAAACCAAATATTTGGCTAAGGTCAAGTAGAAATTGAAACATTCTGTAAATTTTAAAATAATATTCTATAGGGTGAAATAAAATGGATAATTGTTTAGATCAACTTATTTTTTCTTCAATAATTGCATGGTTTGTATATTAACCAAATGGCCGAACAGTCCGAATGGTCGTATTTTTCAGCAAAGAATAATTTTTTTCTTGACCTTAAAGGACTAAGTGGATTAATCTTTTGTTCATGGAATATGGTTTTGTATAGCAAAATTAAACCTTTTCTTTATTTAAAATAAACGGGAGAAAATTCAAATGGCACAATCAATTGCTGACAGAAGGGACCAGGATTTTGTACTCCATGAAATGCTTAATGTTTCAGATCTGGCCAACCATGAAAAATATGAAGATTTTAATAGAAAGACCA
>PIVS01000853.1 GCA_003353855.1 Desulfobacteraceae bacterium | reverse complement strand
ACTTCCACAAAGCTGAAGCACTTGCCTTCCACCTGGTATTCAAATGCCTTTTTAATGGCTTTTTTGGTTTTATTGATCTGCTGGGGTTTTAAAACAGCCTGGCGGGTAACATAGGCCGGCGTGACCAATTGTCCCAGAAGGTTTGCCATTTTGATGGGCATCCCGGTCTGGTCGGTGTCCCTTCCCATGGGGGCGGTGGTTGCCCGCTGGCCCGGCATGGTGGTGGGGGCCATCTGTCCGCCGGTCATGCCGTAAATGGCATTATTGATAAAGATAGTGGTGAATTTTTCACCTCTGTTGGCCGCATGGATGATTTCTCCCATGCCGATACTGGCAAGGTCCCCGTCTCCCTGGTAGGTAAATACAATAAGGTCAGGCCTAACTCTTTTGATTCCTGTGGCCATGGCAGGCGCCCTTCCATGGGCAGCCTCCTGGAAATCACAGTTAAAATAATTATATGCCAGAACAGCACACCCCACAGGGGCTATTCCAACGGTTTTTTCTTGGATACCAAGTTCATCTATGACTTCTGCAACAAGCCTGTGGACGATGCCGTGGGTGCAGCCAGGACAATAATGCGTCATGGTGTCGCTGAGGGCGGTTGGCTTTGAAAATGCTTTTCCCATTGTTGTCTCCTATATCATTCCTTTAATGATGTCGATGATCTTTTCCGGTGACGGAATATCGCCGCCGCATTCGCCATAAAATTCAACGGGCCGCTGGCCCTTGACACACCGCTCGACATCCTCCACCATCTGTCCCATACTCATTTCAATACTGATGACAGATTTACAGCTTTCCTTTACGGCGGCATCATATACTGCCTGTTCCGGGAAGGGGAAAAGGGTTTTCGGCCGCAGCATGGCCACCTCAATGCCTTTTTCTTTCAGCATATCAATGGCAGTCCTGCACACACGGCTCATGGTGCCGTAACTTGTGATCAGCACCTTGTAATCCGTATCTGCATTGTAGACTTCAAACTGAATTTCCTCTCGTTTCATCTGCTCGTATTTGGCTTTGAGGGCCAGGTTGTTGGCATTAAGTTCAGTGGGGTCCAGAAAAAGGGATTTTACCAGGTTCCTTTTCTTGCTCTTCCGGGTTGCCATTCCATTGGTGGCCCAGTCATCTTTGTTGGAGGCCTCTGTTGCCAGATCTTCAGGAAATTCTACAGGCTCCATCATCTGGCCTATGAGGCCGTCCCCTAAGATCATGACCGGTCCCCGGTATTTTTCAGCCAGGGTAAATGCCTGCATGGTCATTTCAACGGCTTCCTGGACACCATCCGGCGCCATGACCAGCAATCGATAATCTCCATGTCCGCCACCCTTGGTGGCCTGGAAATAATCCCCCTGGGCAGGCAAAATTCCTCCCAATCCGGGGCCGCCCCGCATGATATTGACAAAAACAGCAGGGCATTGAGCCGCTGCAATATAGGAAATAGCTTCGCTCATCAGGCTGATCCCCGGGGAAGAAGAGGTGGTCATCACCCGTTCCCCGGCACCTGCCGCGCCAAAGATCATATATCCTACGGCAACTTCACTC
>PIVS01000852.1 GCA_003353855.1 Desulfobacteraceae bacterium | reverse complement strand
GGCAATGCCATCCGCACTGCCACTGAAGAGGGCAACATCGAGCAAAAGACCTTTGATGAGCATCACAATATGCTCTCCCACACAGACGCCAACGGGCATACCACCCTGTTTGCCTATTTTCCCGAGACAGGAGATCCATCTGTTGCAGCGGCCCGGAATCTGTATACCAAGACCAATGCTTTGGGAGAAACCTGGCAATATAAATACGAGGATGCGGACAATCCCCATTCACCGACACAGATCACAAACCCGGAAAGCAGGATCACCCGGCTGGAATATTACCCCAACGGCAAGGTCAGTAAAAAAATCCTGGCACCGGGATATACCCATGATTCCGACGGAAACCTGGTCGAAAGCCCACAAAGCCCCGGCCTTGTCACCCAATACGCCTATGATGACAGGGGCAATCTTTTAAAGGTCATCTCCCCCGACGGCAGTTTTATTGAAAACAGCTACACTGATGACAAGCTGTATCTCACATTTGCCAAGGATAAAAACGGGCATTTAACTGAATTTGAATACTATGAAACCTGCGGAACAGACAGGGCTGACTGGAAAGCTGTGGGGGCCCTTAAATCAAAATCCGTTGTTCTGGAGGATGATACCCGTTTGACCACCTTATTTGAATACAATCTTAATCAACAGAAAACCAAGGAAACAGACCCCCTGGGCCAGTCCTCCACCTTTAATTATGATGTAAACAAAAAACTGGATTATAAGACAGACGCCAATGGGGGTGTCACCCATTACGAGTATGATACGGCAAGGGATATCGTGGCCGGAGCCAAGCTCATCAGCGTCACTGATCCGGAAGGTCATGTGGAAACCTATACCTATGACATGGTGGGCAACCAGATTACAAAAACAGATAAAAACGGGAACACCACCCAATATTTCTATGACGAGATGAACCGTCAGACAGGTGAAATGGATGCCTTGTCCCTTTCCCAATGGATGGCCTATGACGGACTTGGTAATATGGTGGAAAAAACAGATAAAAACGGGAACACCACCCTCCTTGAATATGACGCAGCCAACCGCCTTATCAAAGCCACTACCCCGGAAGGCGAGGAAAACGGGTTTTTCCAGGCCATGGAATATGACGCCTTTGGCAATAAAACCATGGAAACCAATAAAGCCGGCATCAAGACCCGATACCAATACGATGCCCTCAACCGGATCATTGCCAAAACCGTCGGCCTTGACTCAACCTCCCCCAGGACCTACGAATACCGGTACAATGATGCAGGCCGCCTGGTTAAAGAGATTGCCCCCATGGGTAATTTCATTGAATTTGAATATGATCCCCCAGGCAACCTCATTGCCCAAAAGGATTATGACATAGACGGCACCACCCTGCTGCGCCACACTATAGTGGAATACTATTCCGATGCCAGGAATCTTGTGAAGCAAAAAACAATTAAAAACGGATTCCAGACCAACGGCATAGACCAGGATATGGTCGAGCTGTTTGAATATGATGAACTGGGCCGTAAAATCAGGTATACCGATCCTTCAGGCGGCATCTCCAAATTTGCCTATG
>PIVS01000851.1 GCA_003353855.1 Desulfobacteraceae bacterium | reverse complement strand
CATAGGCAAATTTGGAGATGCCGCCTGAAGGATCGGTATACCTGATTTTACGGCCCAGTTCATCATATTCAAACAGCTCGACCATATCCTGGTCTATGCCGTTGGTCTGGAATCCGTTTCTAATTGTTTTTTGCTTCACAAGATTCCTGGCATCGGAATAGTATTCTACCAGGGTATGGCGCAACAAGGTGGTACCGTCTATGTCGTAATCCTTTTGGGCGATGAGGTTGCCTGGGGGATCATATTCAAATTCAATGAAATTGCCCATGGGGGCAATCTCTTTAACCAGGCGGCCTGTATCATTGTACCGGTATTCGTAGGTCCTGGGGGAGGCTGAGTCAGAGCCCATGGTTTTGGCAATGATCCGGTTGAGGGCATCGTATTGGTATCGGGTCTTGATGCCGGCTGCATTGGTTTCCATGGTTTTATTGCCAAAGGCATCGTATTCCATGGCCTGGAAAAACCCGTTTTCCTCGCCTTCCGGGGTAATGGCTTTGATAAGGCGGTTGGCTGCGTCATATTCAAGGAGGGTGGTGTTCCCGTTTTTATCTGTTTTTTCCACGATATTACCAAGTCCGTCATAGGCCATCCATTGGGAAAGGGACAAGGCATCCATTTCACCAGTCTGACGGTTCATCTCGTCATAGAAATATTGGGTGATGTTCCCGTTTCTATCGGTTCTGGTAATTCTATTACCCACCATGTCATAGGTATAGGTTTCCACATGGCCTTCTGGATCGGTTACGCTGATAAGCTTGGCCTCGGCCACGATATCCCTTGCCGTATCATACTCGTAATCGGTGACACCCCCATTGGCATCGGTCTTGTAATCCAGTTTTCCGTTTACATCATAATTAAAGGTGGAGGACTGGCCCAGGGGATCTGTTTCCTTGGTTTTCTGTTGATTAAGATTGTATTCAAATAAGGTGGTCAAACGGGTATCATCCTCCAGAACAACGGATTTTGATTTAAGGGCCCCCACAGCTTTCCAGTCTGATCTGTCAGTTCCGCAGGTTTCATAGTATTCGAATTCAGTTATATGCCCGTTTTTATCCCTGGCAGATGTGAGATACAATTTGTTTGCATCGTAGGTGTTTTCAATAAAACTGCCGTCAGGAGAGATCATTGTCAGAAGATTGCCCTTGTCATCGTAGCTGTATTGGCTGACAAGGCCGGGGCTTGCCGGACTTTCAACCAGATTGCCGTCGGAATCATGGGCATATCCGGGTGCTTCGATTTTTTTACTGATCTTGCCGGAGGGGTAATATTCCAACCGGGTGATCCGGTTTTCAGGGTCTGTGATCTCTGTCGGTGAATGGGGATTGCTCACATCCTCGTATTGATATTGCCAGGTTTCGCCCAAAGCATTGGTCTTGGTGTACAGATTCCGGTCAGCCGCAATGGATGGGTCACCTCCTGCAGGGAAATAGGCAAACAGGGTGGTATGCCCGTTGGCGTCTGTGTGGGAGAGCATATTGTGATGCTCATCAAAGGTCTTTTGCTCGATGTTGCCCTCTTCAGTGGCAGTGCGGATGGCATTGCC
>PIVS01000292.1 GCA_003353855.1 Desulfobacteraceae bacterium | reverse complement strand
GAGTCATCTGCCACGACAATTTTTATGTTTGGATCTACCGCCATAAAAAACTCCTTAGATAATTATTATGATAATTGGTTTATTCATTCCAGGACCAGTCGAACTTATGCTGGAGTTTCTGGAAAAAGCGGTCCAGAATAAAGCCTAAAATTCCAATGGCAATTATCATCGCCATGAGCTTATCATACTCCATGGTATCCCTTGCGTCATTTATGAGATATCCCAGTCCGCTGGAAACTCCCAAAAATTCTGCAGGAACCAGAACAATCCATGCAACCCCCAGGGCGAGCCTCAGGCTGGTCAACATATGCGGCAGAGACGATGGAATCACAATGGTCCGTATAAGTTGATAATTGTTCGCCCCTTGGTTTAATGCCATCTTGATCCATTGGGGATTAATATTTAAAACACCAATTGCTGTATTTAATATTATAGGGCAAATGGTGGCCATTACAATCAAAAAATAGATTGCCGACTCAAAACTTGCAAATAAGAGCAGTGCAATGGGCATCCAGGACAGGGGGCTTATCATTCTGACAAACTGGAGGGAGGAGTATGAAAGACCTCTGAATCTGGGGTAAAATCCAATGAGGATTCCCAGGGGAAATCCTAGGACAGAGGCTATTAATATTCCTACAAGAATCCGTCGAAGACTTGCAAAAACGGAAAGCCAGAAACGGCTGTTCTGGAATGCATCAGCAAGGGCTTCCAGGGTGGGGCCTGGCAAAAAATCCTTAAACTGGGATAATTGGGGCCTATTAAAAATATAAAAAGAGACCAGCATCCATATGCCGGTAAACAGGGCCAGGCCGATAATTTCATGTTTCCAGCCAAATTCCGTGCGGCCGAAAACCTCATTTAATCCCACTTGTTTGGAATTGCGATATTTAAAACGGTTAATTAATTTCAACTATTTCTTCCCTTGAAAATGGTGTTTCTATACTGCAATCGCAAAATTTATGAATTCCCCCCATGTTATCCATGGCTTTTCTGACAAAGCTCTCATCAACCAGTTCCCCTGCAGCTTTTCCAGCATCCAGAGATGCAAGAAAACTCGTGTCCCCTTCAACCCGGGTCTGTTTCATCTGCTCCACAATAAATTGAGTGGCGGAAGGGAAGGGAAAGGGCTGGAAACCGATTCTTGCCACATCCCAGTCAGGATGTACAAGTTCCTTTTTGGTTGGATTTTTAAAAACCCTTGCCAGGACCTTTTCGGGAACCGGAAGATATCCTTCTCCGTCACGGCTGAGCAGGTGGGCGGTTTCTTTTGGATTCTTCTGGCACCAGGCCTGGGCCCGTACAATTGCGTTGACAGCTTTTTGTACCATGACAGGGTTCTGGCTGATAAAGGGCTGGTTGGCCACAATTACGCAGCAGGGATGATTTTTCCATATATCTCCGGAAAATCTCATGATCCGGGCGTTGAATTTTATCTCTGCCAGGGCATTAAAGGGCTCTGCCACAATAAATGCGTCGATCCTTTTACCAAGAAGGGCCGTGGGCATGTCAGGCGGTGATAAAATAAAAAGATTGACTTCGTTTGGGGCAAGCTTTGCGGACTGGGGCTTAATAACCGGTACAAGTCCCTGGGTCCGAATACCCAATTGCAAGATGAGGTTGTGCATTGAATACCATGAGGGAACAGCCACCTGTTTTCCGCCAAGGTCGGAAAATTTGTAAATCCCTGAATCTCCCCTTACAGTAATGGCACTGCCATTGGTATGGTCCCAGGCAAGGACTTTTACGGGGAATTGTTGTTTAAACCGCATCCACACCGGGATGGGGAAGAGCATATGGGTTAAATTGAATTTTCCTGCCAGAAAGGATTCAGTTAATATTTTCCAGGATCTTACCATGATAGGCCTTTGGACCCGGAGTCCTTCCTGGGCAAAATAGCCAAGCCCATGGGCCACAAGAAGCGGGGTTGCATCGGTTATGGGCAGGTACCCTATCTTTAAGGGGGGCTGTTTGGCAAAGGAGGGGACTACTCCCGGCAGAACCAGGCCGGAGCAGGTGGCAGCAGCTGTTTTTAAAAATTTGCGTCTTGACCAGGTATCCATATTTTTTCCCTTCAGAACCTCTTACACCAGGCTTCTTTTGGCCAAGTAGGCGTTTTTAAACCGGTCCAGAATTTTGACCCGGATTTCTTTGAACCTTTTATGGTTCCTGTCCCTTGGATAGTCCTCATTTATTTTAAAGATATCTGTGATATTTGCCGGATCCCCTCCCAGGAGAATAATTTTAGTGCCCAGCCGTATGGCCTCATCAATGTCATGGGTGACAAATACGGCGGTAAATTGTTCTGACAGCCACAGATTAACCAGTTCTTCCTGGATATGGGCCTGGGTGAAGGTATCCAGGGACGCAAAGGGCTCATCCAGAAGGAGGGCTCTGGGGTGTCCCACCAGGGCCCGTGCAAGGCAGACCCGCTGGGCCATACCCAGGGACAGCTGACTCGGCTTTGATTGGGAAAATCCAGCAAGCCCCATGATTTCGAGAAATTGGTTTACCCGGTAATCAAGTTCTTTTATGTCCCCTCTGATTTTACAGCCATAGGAAACGTTTTCCTTTACATTGAGCCAGGGAATCAGGGCCGGCTGTTGAAAGAGTATGGATCGCGAGGGGTGGATTCCCTCGATTTTCTGACCATCCACATGGATGGCACCAGAAGTGGGGAGTTCAAGTCCGGCCAGAAGGTTTAAAAGAGTAGTTTTTCCGCATCCTGATTCACCCAGAATGACAACAAAATCTCCTGCTTCAATGGAAAATGAAACATCTTTGAGTACAACATGGTCCGCTTTTTTGGGTCGGCTGTATATTTTACTTATTCTTTCAATATCAATTTTCACAGTTTCATTTCCGATACAGCCTTTTCCCCATGGACAAGATTAATAAAGTCATCCAGATTAATGCGGGACATTAGGCCCATGGTGTCTGTCATATAGGTTTGAATTATATCCAGTTTGTCTCTGTCTGCCAATAGTTTTTGAGGGGTATAGCTTATTCCGCTGTTTAAAATGGCCTGGTTGACAACCTCTTGTTCCTGGCCCAGGAAATCGTGAGCAAAATCAAATCTTTTTTTATCTGTTTTGGTGTCCAAATGATGGGCAGACTGGAAAAAATGGCGAACCAGTTCTTCTACAGCCTCCCTGCGGGTTGATTCAAGGCATTTTTGTACCACAAATCCGCAGCAGGGATGATCCTTCCAAAGGCTGTCCGAGGTGCAGAGCCTGTCTGCTATCCCTTTGGCAATGGCTTGGCTGCCATAGGGTTCCGGAACCATATATGCACCAATATCCCGGTCTTCATCATATTCAAGTATCTGGGGCATGAGAAAGGGGGGGGCCGTTTCTGTTATAATTTTGTCGGGGTCGATTTTGGGAAGGTCTGTGGGGCAGAGGCTTAAATCAGCGGCAATCAAAAGCTTATGGAGCAACAGATGTTGAACAGACAAATCATGGGGGATCAAAATACTTTTTCCCTTTAAATCAACAAGGCTTTTTATGCGGGCTGACCTGTTTCTCACCATCAAACTGCCGGAACTGTGGACAAACATTAAAAAGGAAATATCAAGGCCGGCTGCAAACAGATCCATGGCCAGAGGAGCGGTTATAAATGCACCGTGAAGATCGCCCCGCCTTAATCCTTCACAAATTTGTTCCCATGAATTCATGGGAATGTTTTCGAGGGTTGAGTGATGCAATTGATCTTCATTGGATTGAAGCCGGAAAACAGAGTATCCCAGAATCAGGTGATCAATAATTTTTAAATGTCCGATGCGAATATTCAGATTTATCTCCATTAATACCTCTTTTTCCAACCCCTTGGTATTAATTCACCACCATAAAAAATAGACTGATATAACGAGGCCATTATTACCACAGGCACAAAAATCTGGCAAGGCTATTAAAGGTTAGCGCTTGATATGGACTGCCAAATGATATAAAACAGATCACAATAAAAAATCAAATTAGATATAATGCTATGGACAACCATTCTGAAAAACCTGTCACCAGAGATTATTTCCTAAAACAAGGATATATATATCTGCCTGAAAAACCCACGGTGATATCCACGGTGCTGGGATCATCTGTTTCTGTCAGTCTTTATGATAAAAGATTAAAGACAGGTGGTATGAATCATTTCCTTTTTCCTGCGGCTGATACCGGAAAACTCAAAACTTCCCTGTATGGCAATATTGCTGTTTTGACCCTGATCCGGATGATGCTGGGAAACGGGTCTGTTTTGTCCAATTTGGAAGCCCAGATTTTTGGGGGAGCATATAATGCGGACCATTTCAACCAGGATATCGGGTATGATAATATTAAGACTGCCAGGAACATTTTAAGCCGGAAGCAGGTTAAAATCAGTTCAGAAGATGTGGGCGGAGAACTTGGGCGGAAAATCGTTTTTAATACCCTGAATAATGAAATTTTAACCCTAAAGGTGGATAGACTCAGGGAATCTGACTGGTATCCCTATGAAGGGGTTAGGTGAGTTAAAGCCGTCCCTTACGGATGATGGCCACCAACAGCCATATCCCCCGGCAGTTGCGATGAATCCTGCAATTCCAATGAATGAGACCCCCAAACACAAGGGGGAGGTGAATTCAGGACAATGGCAGATCCACTCGAATCAGGTTCGGTCGTGGGGAGAGAACCTGGCCCATTTTTATGAATGTAGGGCCAAGTTCCTCCAGTGCCATCCGGATCAGATGCCGACCCTGCCTATGGTTTTAATGTTGATCATAAAAGAAGTCTGGTTTAATCTTTTTTTACGTCGGCTATTTTCTCAGTCAATTTATCAATTCGCTGGTTCAAACGTTTAATATCTGACCGTGTTGGTAAATCTAGTTTTCCCAACATTTTTTCAATGGCGGTTTCAATTTTTTTATCCAGCCCCTCCTTGGCATCCTCATATTTTTGCTGACACTCATTGAGAAATTGTTTTGCCTCTCCCTGGCTCATCTTGGAGTTTTCGGCAAATTCCTTTGCCAGTTCTTCGATTTCTGCTTTGGATCTCAGGGCCAGGCCCACTCCGGTTAAGATGCTTTTTTTGATGGTTTCAAGCATTTGTCCTCTCCAGTTTTTTTAGTGATCTGGTTTCTATTTTGAACCAAAGGATACATCCAGAATATCCTCTACACAGGTATTTCCTTCCAGAATGGCATCCATCTTACCATAGACCTGGGGAAGAAGTGTAGAAATAAAAAAATTGGCCGTTGCCATCTGGCCGGCATAAAAGGCAACATCCTTGTTTTTGACAGCCTTTGCAGCGATGGCTTCCCTGTCAAGGCTTCCCACTTTTTTTGCAAGTTTCGAAGAGGCAATGCTGGCCCTCCACAGATGCATCCAGGCAAAGGTGATCTCTCCTGTGATCTCCAGGAATGGATGGGCAAAGGCATAGGCATTTAATGCCTTGTCTGACCTGGATCGCTCACCAATAACCTTTGCCGTCTCTTCCAACCTTGATACGGCATGGGCAACTTTGGCAGTCAGCTCTTCAACTCCTTCAATTCCGTGGGCATCCTGGATGGTCTTTTTGATCTGGGTCAAAAAAAAGTCAAAGGATTTTCCCTGGTTCATGGAAAGTTTCCGACCCAGAAGATCCATGGCCTGGATGCCATTGGTGCCTTCATAAATCATGAAAATTCTGGTATCCCTCATTAGCTGCTCCACTGGAAATTCCTGGACATATCCATAGCCGCCGTATACCTGTACTCCGTGGGAGCATACTTCAAGGGATTTGTCCGTGATATGGCCTTTGACAATGGGGGTTAATACCTCAATCAAAGCGGCGGTTTCTTTTTTCAGGGTTTCATCCTCTGTGGTATGGACCAGGTCCGAGCATTTTCCGTAATAATAGATCAAAGACCGCATGCTCTCGGTATAGGCTTTCATATTGAGCAGCTGGCGTTTGACATCCGGGTGCTGGATGATGGCGACGTTTTTGGCCGAGGCATCCTTACCTGCGGTGAGATGCCTTCCCTGGACTCTTGTTCTGGCATATTCCAGGGCATACATATAGGAGGCAGAGGCCACGGCAAATCCCTGCATGCCCACAAAGGCCCGGGCCTCATTCATCATTTTGAACATTTCGGGCATGCCCTTGTTCTCTTCTCCGAGAAGGGTGCCGATACATTCGCCTTTTTCACCCAGGGAGAGGGATGCCGTTGCATTGCCGTGGATACCCATTTTTTCTTCCAGGCCGGTGCAGACTACATTATTAAAGGAACCAAGGCTGCCGTCGGCAT
>PIVS01000291.1 GCA_003353855.1 Desulfobacteraceae bacterium | reverse complement strand
GGCCACAGGTCCCAGCATAATAAAACCATTGAGCTTTCAAAGGCGTTCCAGGATCTCTACCATGGGATGAACCCTGGGTTTCATTTCAGGCGAATCGAGATGAACATTAACATCCAGGAAGAGATTCCCCCTCTCCTGATGCCAACCGATGTGTTAAACAAGGTAATGGGGGGACTGATTAAAAATGCCATTGAAAACACCCCGGACCAGAGCCGAATTGATATCAGCCTCCAAAACACCGACAAAGGAATTCTTTTCAGGGTTCATGATTTTGGTGTGGGCATTGAAACTGATGACCAGAAACGGATTTTTGAAGGATTTTTCACCACCCAGGAAACCCTGCTCTATTCCACCAAAAACCCCTTTGATTTCAATGCCGGTGGGAAAGGAGCCGATCTTCTTCGGATGAAACTTTTTTCAGACCGCCTGGGGTTTACCATTGGGTTAGAATCCAAGCGTTGCTGTTTTCTGCTTGAAAACAGGGAAGAAACCTGCCCGGGCGACATACTCAAATGTAAGTTTTGCTCTTGCCAGGAAGATTGCCTGAATTCAGGACACACCATATTTTCGGTTCTCTTTCCAAATGGACAATAAAAATAAAATGGGAATAAAAATAAAGTCTTTGACAAACCTGAACAAATTGACTTATTACTGAAGATATGCTGATTTGAGACTGAGCGCTCGTTCTGATTTATTTGCCTGCGAAAAATGAATGATGACCTGAACATGAGATAAACCTTTTAATATGTCCTTTCCCAAGGAGTAATGGTTCATGAACAGTCTGTACAATTTAAGCTTTTTTGACATTTATAAAAAAAATGCTCTGTTAAACAAAGACCATTGTGCCATTCACTGGAATGAAGAAGACATATCCTATTCAGACCTCTTCTCGCAAACCTGTCAACTTGCAAAGGGAATTTCAAATCTCAATCTTGAACCCGGCGCCAGAATAGCTATTTTAAGCACCAATCACCCGTTTTTTTTCCATCTGTTTGGTGCTGTTGCAGCACTTAACCTCTGCCTGGTCCTGATCAACAGACGGTTAAGCCCGGAGGAAGTTTCCTATATTGTTGAAGACACCACCCCTTCGGTGATTTTTAGTGACTCTGAAATGGCCGACCAGGCCAAAACTTTGGCATCAACACATTCCTGTCTGGACCATTGTTTTACCATTGACACATCAACCCTGTACCAGTCCCCCCCCCTTACCCAGGCTGTTGCCACCCGAAGCGATGACCCCTTTGTGATCATCCACACGGCAGCCGTCCAGGGCAAGCCAAGGGGAGCCGTACTGAGCCAGGAAAATATAATCTTGTCCAACATGCAACTAATCCATACCTTTGGCCTAAATAAAACCAAAACCTATTTAAACATCCTTCCCCTGTTCCACATAATGGGCGTTAATCTAGGTTTGGGAACCCTCATGGCCGGCGGTAAAAATGTTATACTCGAAAAGTTTAATCCCCAGCAAACCATTGATCTTATCCAGGAACAAAAAGTAAGTCTTTTAGGTTCCTTCCCACCCATATTATCACACCTTTTAGACGTCATTGAAAAAGGAAATTTTGACCTGTCCAGCCTTGAAATTGTGGCAGGACTTGAAATGCCCGATACGGTAAAAAAATGGGAGGCCAAAACCAGCTCCACATTCTGGACCATGTATGGTCAGACCGAAACCTCGGGAATGATTTCCTTTTCTGAATACTTTAGACGGCCGGGGTCAGCAGGAGAAATTTCTTTGCTTGCAACCGTTCAAATTGCCGATGACTTTGACAATTTACCCCTTGATACCACGGGTGAAATCCTTGTCAAAGGTCCACTGGTTTTTCAAGGGTATTGGAATGCACCCTCCCTGAACAAAATAACGTTCAGGGAAGACTGGCACCATACCGGAGATCTCGGGATGATTGATTCCGACGGTTTTCTATTCTTCAAGGGTAGAAAAGCGGAAAAAGAACTCATAAAACCAGGGGGTGAAAACGTCTTTCCCGCAGAAGTGGAAAAGGCAATTCTCCAGCACAAGGCAGTGGAAAACGTATGTGTATTTGGGGTGCCTGATCCAAAATTTGGAGAAGGTATCAAAGCAGTGATTGCACTTCACCCCGGAATGGAGCTGACAAAAGAGGACTTGATTGCATTTACCGGGTCCCTGATTGCCGGTTACAAAAAACCAAGACATGTTGAATTCATTGACAAATTGCCCGAAACAAGTGACGGAGCCATTGACCGAATAAAAATAAAGACAGATTTTTCCTAAGACAGATTGAAAAAAACTCTCTTCTTTATTTGGAAGAACGGTTTTTGGCTTGACACCTGAAAAGCGATCTACTATGGATTATTCATAGTAGATACCACATTGTGCAATATATGCAGATCTTTATCTGCCAATGGGATTTAAATCATGGTTTAAATCATTCATAAAAGGAGGTGGCATCTGGTTCAATCTGTATCGTTTTTGTATTCCCTTTTTGGTTAACTAATAGGCAGGAACGTTTTCGTTAATCTGACATAAAGAATTTGGACTTTATATGGCACATTTAAATATTTCAGATGTAACACTCTCTTTTGGCGGACTCAAAGCATTGTCCAGTGTGGACATGAAAATTGAACCAGGTCTTATCACCTCCATAATCGGCCCGAATGGCGCCGGTAAAACAAGCATGCTCAATTGTATCTCCGGTTTTTATCACCCCACAAAGGGGGATATCTTCTACAAGGGAAAAAAACTGACCCATGCATCCCCCCACCAAATCTCCAATATGGGTATTGCCCGGGCCTTCCAAAACCTGGAACTCTTTTCAGGGCTCTCTGTTCTGGACAATCTGCTTTTGGCCCGGCACCAGAATTTAAAATACTCCCTTCTCCATGCCATTTTCTTTTATGGAAAAGCCTCCCGGGTTGAAGCGAAAAACAGGGCCCATGTGGAAGACGTCATCGACTTCATGGAACTTGAGCCCTATCGTAAAAGCCTGGTGGGCAACCTGAGTTACGGCATCCAGAAAAAAGTGGAAGTGGCAAGGGCCATGACCCTGGCCCCGGACATCCTGCTTCTGGATGAACCCATGGCCGGCATGAATATCGAAGAAAAAGAGGATATTGTCCGGTTTGTCATTGATATTCAAAAGGAGCGCAACATAACGGTGGTATTGGTGGAGCATGACCTGGGTGTTGTCATGGATATTTCCGATAGGATCTATGTGCTGGATTTCGGTCAGCTCATAGGGTCTGGAACCCCCGAAGAGGTTGCCCAGGATCCAAAAGTTATTGAAGCCTATATTGGAGAGGATTAAACCACATGAACAAAAATGATCAACTGCTTGAATACTCCATTCCCCAACTGCTCCGCTGGCGGGTAAAAACAAGTCCCAATCGCCCGGCCTTACGAGAAAAGGATTTTGGTATCTGGAACACCTATACCTGGGAAGATTATTATGATCATGTCCGGAAAACCTGTCTGGGGTTAAAAACCATGGGGCTTGGCCGTGGTGATACCATTGCCATCATCAGTGACAATATCCCGGAACTGCTCTTTGTGGCCATTGGCGGCCATGCCCTGGGCGCTATATCTGCCGGCATTTACCAGACCAGTATGCCGGCGGAAATCTCACAGATATTAAACTACCTCAAGGTTTCCGCCGTGTTCTGCGACAACCAGGAACAAGTGGACAAGGTATTGGATGTTAGAGAGGAAATCCCCCTGGTAAAAAAAGTCATTTTTGAAGACCCGAGGGGAATGCGGGAATACATGTCAGATGACTGGTTCATAGGTATCAGGGACCTGTACAAAATAGGCGACAAAGCCCACCAAAAAGATTCAACTCTTTTTGAAAGTCTCGTGGACATGGGATCTCCGGACGATGTCTGCCATCTCTGCCTCACCTCTGGTACCACAGGTTTGCCCAAGGGCACCATGATGACCCATAAAAATTATATCAACATGGGGGTAAAAATCACTGAAGTGGATCCTCTGGAATCCACGGACGAATATGTTTCTTTTTTACCCTTTGCCTGGATCGGGGAACAGATGAACTCCTTTGGGGTGGCCATGGCCACTGGGATCACCATTAATTTTCCCGAATCAGTTGAAACCGCCATGTCGGATTTAAAGGAAATCGGGCCCCACTTCATGTTCGGCGCCCCCAGAATTTATGAAAACATTAGAAGCGAAATCTGGCTGAAAATTGACCAGTCATATTGGCTGAACAAGCTTTTATACAACTATTTCATCCATGTGGGACTGGAAGCCGCAGACTATAAAATGACCGGCAAGTCCATGCCCTTGTGGCTGAAGATAAAATCCTGGCTGGGCACCCAGATGGTCATTCGGCCCCTCATCAATCAGATCGGGCTGATGCGTTTGAGACGGGCATATACGGGGGGAGCCGCCCTGGGACCCGAGCTTTTCACCTTTTACCAGGCCATTGGCGTCAATTTAAAACAAATTTACGGTCAGACAGAAATAACAGGAATCGCTTACATGCACAGGGACGGAGATGTCCGGCCGGAAACCGTTGGAAAACCTTTGCCCGGAACAGAATGCAAAATTGCCGAGGACGGGGAAATCCTTTCAAAATCCGCCTCTGTTTCCCCTGGATATTACGATCTGCCGGAAAAAACCGAAGAAGCCCTCAAAGGCGGGTGGTTGCATTCCGGGGATGCAGGCTTTATCGACGAACACGGACACCTGGTGGTCATTGACCGGCTCTCGGATGTCATGCACAATAACGAGGGAGATATGTTTTCCCCCATGTTCCTGGAAAATGCCCTGAAATTTTCTCCCTATATCAAGGAGGCGGTCATCTATGGAAACAAAGAAGATTTTGTTGCCTGTCTGATCAATGTGGACCCCATTGTTGTGGGGAAATGGGCTGAAGACAGGGGGATATCCTACACCACCTTTATGGATCTTTCCAGCAAGCCGGAAGTGGCTCAGCTTATGATGGAGCAGGTTTTGGATGTAAACTCCCGGGCTGAAAAAGAACATTTTAAAATCAAACGGTTTGCCCTGCTCTATAAACTATTGGATGTGGATGACGGGGAGTTGACCAAAACCGGTAAAATCCGTCGTAAATTTGTCCAGGAAAAATACCAGAATCTCTATGATTGGCTTTATGACGAATCAATAGATAAAAAAGAGGTTGAGGCATCCTATGAATACCAGGATGGACAGTCCACTTCGGTTAAAACAAGCATTGCGTTTTACACAGTGAAAGGAGTCTAAAGAAATCTGATGAGTTATTTTTTTCAAATCGTTGTCAGTGGTGTTGTTGTAGGCTCCATCTATGCATTGGCTGCCCTGGGCCTGGTACTGGTCTATAAATCAAGCCGGGTGGCAAATTTTGCCCACGGCCAGATTATTGCCGCCGGTGCCTTTATCACCTATTTTTTAACCGTAACCTTAGGCGTTCCCATTTTCTTTTCTTTTCTGGGCAGCATGATCATTACTTTCTTTCTTGCCATGAGTGTGGAAAGAATCTTTCTGCGACGCCTCATAGGTGAACCCATTATCTCGGTGATCATGGTGACAATAGGCCTTGGCTCAATCATTGACGGTCTAATTTACCTCACCCCCTTTGGTACGGAAAACTATTCCTTTCCCCCCTTTCTGCCCACAGCCCCTTTGACCATGGGCGGGGTGTCCATCTCCTGGACCCAGCTGCTTGGAGTAATCATTACCTTTATCCTCATTGGCGGATTTTCCTGGTTCTTTAAAAAGTCCACTGTGGGAATTTCCATGAGGGCGGTTTCCGATGACCAGTTCGGATCCATGTCCGTGGGAATTTCCGTGCCAAAAGTATTCGGGCTTGCCTGGGCCACAGCAGGACTTTCGGCTGCGGCTGCGGGATGCATCATCGGCAATATCACGGGACTGAACTTTGACACCCTCCATGCCTTTGGTATAGTGGTTTTCCCCGTGCTCATCCTGGGAGGGCTCGACTCCATTCTGGGCGCCGTGGTGGCCGGTATTATCATGGGCTTGATCCAGCAGTTTGCTTCCGGATATCTGGACGGCAACTGGGGTCTTTCCGGTACAGGGGAAGTCATGCCCTATATCGTTTTACTAATAATCCTCCTATTTAAACCCCACGGTTTATTTGGAATTCATGAAATTGAGAGGGTATAGCCCATGTCAGCAAATCAATGGTTAGCAACAGGCAATTATTACACCTCCTATAAACAGGAGCAGCGAACATTTTCCACCCACCTGGACCGGTCTATCTTTACCCTATTTCTCATCCTGCTTTTTGCCTGGCC
>PIVS01000850.1 GCA_003353855.1 Desulfobacteraceae bacterium | reverse complement strand
TGGGGTTTAAGAATCACAGATGCTATAGGTGTTGCTTGTGGAAGCAGCCTTGGAACGTTTCTGATTGTCACGGGCACACCACTGTATATGTACATTCTTGTGGGCTATATGATTGTAATTGTACAAACCATATTTGCTCCAAAAAATATCATTGCCCTGGCATACGATTCGGGTGGTGTAACAACCTCAACTGTTACAGTCCCTCTGGTAGCAGCGCTTGGCCTTGGGTTATCCGCCACCGTTCCTGGAAGGAACCCGGCTTTGGACGGTTTTGGACTTATTGCCTTTGCCAGTTTGTTTCCAATTATAGCTGTCATGGGATATGCTCAGATAATGCAATGGTCAACGCAACGCAAAATTAAATACATGGAGAAGAAAAATGCGATTTAAACTCATCCTAGCTTCCGTAAAAGCAGATATCACCGACAAGGTTGTTGATGCCGCAAAAGCGGCAGGGGCCACCGGGGCAACGATCATTCCTGCAAGGGGAACAGGTATTCATGAGGCAAAAACTTTTTTTGGTCTCACGCTGGAGGCGCAAACCGACATTATCATGTTCCTAATTGAAGAGCATATTGTTACTAAAATTTTGGACACAATAAAACAAGCTGGAGAATTTCATAAGCCTGGTACAGGCATTGCCTTTGTACTTCCGGTTGAACATGTTGTGGGCCTGGATAGTCAGATGGAAAAATTTAAACAAGACGTTCGAAAAAATTATTTTTAAACAAAAATTTTTTATAAAAGGAGATAAATATGGGAACAGATAATATTAAAATAGTTCGCGCAAGGGATGTGATGCACAAGCAGATTTTGACCATCGACGGTATGACTACAGCCAGGGAAGCTGCTGCTGTCATGCGTTCTGAAAGAGTATTTTCTCTTCTTGTCAAAAAAAGACATGAAAATGATGCTTGGGGTATACTTGTTGTTCAGGATTTTGTCAAAGGGGTGATAATACCGGGTCGCTCCCCTGACGATGTGAATGTCTATGAAATCATGACAAAACCGATTATTACCGTTCCGGCGGATATGGATATCCGGTATGCAGCTCGTCTGATTTATCGTGCCGGCATCCGAAGAGCTCCGATTGAAGAGAATGGGGAAATTATCGGGATGATTTCTCTGGCATCTTTGATTCTGGATAACGAACTTTTTTAAACTTGGTACATGGTATTTATCGATATTAAAAAATAATTAGTTAATCAATGACAACGATTGAAATAGTACTCATCTCAATAGGGCTTGCCATGGATGCTTCGGCTGTCAGCCTCGCTGCAGCAGCTGCAGGCTTTGCTAAAAACCCAAGAGCCATTTTTAGATTATCTTTCCATTTTGGACTCTTCCAGTGTCTCATGCCGATTATCGGCTGGCTTATAGGAATAAGCTTTGTTTCATATTTTAAATTTTTTGACCACTGGATAGCGTTTGGACTGTTAGTTGTTGTGGGTATTCGAATGATTCAGGAAGGGCTGGGTAGTTCATCCGAGACTCATAAAAATGATCCATCCAGGGGAATGACGATGGTCATGCTCAGTATAGCAAC
>PIVS01000849.1 GCA_003353855.1 Desulfobacteraceae bacterium | reverse complement strand
AAAAACTGGCTTTTTTCCATCCATATAGACCGGCTTTTGTCATGATGAAAAAAACCGCCGGCCCGGGTGTGGCCGTGGCAATGAAAACAAAAGACAGATATAAGAGCCATGATTGCAGGGACATATTAATACTCCTTTTTAATATCCACTTGGTTTAACAAGGATTTGCCGGCCCTTAGCCGGTTCAGGTTGGAAAGTATCTGGGGAGCCACCGACCTGGGATTTGTCTGACTGGATATATGGGGGGTGACCAATATCTTTGGATGCTGCCAAAAGGGGTGATCTTCCGGCAGGGGTTCTGTTTTGAATACATCCAGGCAGGCCCCGGAAAGGTGTCCCTGATCCAGGGCAGTCAAAAGGTCGCTTTCCTCCAGGTGATCCCCCCGGCCCACATTAATGAGATAGGCACCCCGGGGCAGCTTTGAAAAGGTGTTTTGGTTCAGAATATGCCGGGTTGTACGGGTCAGGGGCAACAGGCATATCAGAATCCGGGCCCGGGATAAAAAAGTCTCCAGCTGATCTTTTCCATGGAAACTTTGGATCTTGTCAATTTTTTTGGGGGAGTTGCGCCACCCGCAGACGGAAAAACCGGCTTTTTGCAGCCTTTTTGCCGCCGCTTCCCCCAGTTGGCCCAACCCCATTATTCCGATGACCCTTTCTTTTTTTTCCAGGGGCCTGATTGGCCGCCAGGCACTTTGCCCTTGTTGAGCCCTATAGAAATCAAATTGCCTGAAATGGTGGAGGACTGCCAGGAGGAGATATTCTGACATATCCCTGATCAGTTCCCGGTCTACCAGTCGGACAATTGTTGGATTGCCCGGGAGACCGGGGTCCGGCAGCAGGGAATCGGCCAGCAGATGGTCTATGCCAGCCCCCATGGAGGAAATACATTTAAGGTTGGGGTATTCACCGAGCACACCCGGGGGATGTGCCCAGGTCAGGGCCAGTTCAATTTCTGACCTGGGGTGATCATTGGGCCAGACCCGGATCTCAAGTGTTGGATCCAACTCTTTTAAGGGCTGTATCCAGGGCTCAGTATCCTTTTCCGGGCAGATAAATGTAATGGCCATATGGTAAGACTTCCTTTTTCAGGTTGTGGTCCGGGTCAGATCAATGCTCAGGGCATAGGCTCCGCCCTCAAGCTTTGCCGTCACCGGGAAAGCGCCTTTTTCAAATACCTTGAGCATGGTCCGGTTGGAGGCCAGAACATCCGCTGTCATGGTGACTGCCCCCCGTTCTTTTCCAAGTCGTGCCAGCATCTGGTATAAAAAAGTGGCAATGCCGTGGCCCTGGTATTCTTCATCCACAACAAAGGCAATATCCACAAAGGGCTTGTCCGGGTATTTGGCAATTCTGGCTTCGGCAATAATGGTTCTTTGGCCCGGCTCTCCCACCTGGCCCACCACAGAAAGCACATCCCTGTAGTCCACATTGACATAGGCCTGCATTTTGGCGTGGGGCATGGTTTTAATGGGGCTGAAATACCTATAATAAATGGCCTTATCTGAAAAACGGTAAAACAGCCTGCGCATCTGGTCTTCATCCGA
>PIVS01000290.1 GCA_003353855.1 Desulfobacteraceae bacterium | reverse complement strand
GTCGGCTCCATGAATATTGGTAGCATTGTAGAATATATAGATCAGCAAAAAATAGTTTCCGCGGTCATCTTAAGTGAGAAAAAAGGCAAGCTCAGATTACTCAATGAAAATAGCCGGGAAGTCAATTTTTCTGAGAAAAGGCTTTCCCACATCTCGCAACTGAAGCTGGATACTGCCCTGTCCAGGACTGCCCTTGTCAATCATCTGAAACAGGTGACAATCACAAGGAAAAGACTGGCAGAGACTATTGATATACGGGAATTATGGGAAATCCTCCATGATGAAGATGAAATTGATTTGGATGCCATGACCCTGTTCTGCTTTGATCCCCCTCTGACACCGGACCATGAAGCAGCCGTTGTCCGTGCTTTTTTTAATGACAGGCTCTATTTCAAAGTAAATAAATTTATATTTACACCCTGCACCCCTGAACAGGTGGAAGCCAAAAAAAGGCAGATAAAAGAGGGGGAAAGAAGGGAAGGCCTTATCTTAAAAGGGGTGGAATGGCTGACCCAGATGCAAAAGGAAAAGATGTCTGAAACACCTGTGCCTGTAGATCCGGGTGTGATAGAAATTCTTAAATCCTATTACCTCCAGGACAACGACAGTCATTTTTCAGCCATTGCCAAACAAATGGTTAAAAAATCCGGTTTAAGTGCACCGGAACAATTATTCAATATTTTTGTACGAGCAGGCATATGGGAGGTTGATGAGAACATTGACCTTCTGTCCATGCAGATTTCCACAACCTTTTCCGATCCAGTGCTTGCGACTGCCAAAAAGCTGGGCCAAACCCAGGGTAATGTTTTCAAAGATCCCCAGCGCAAAGACCTGACCGACATTCCTTTGATCACCATTGACGGTCAGTCCACCCAGGACTATGACGATGCCATCAGCCTGGAAAATACGGAAAACGGATACCGCTTGGGAATCCACATCATTGATGTGGCTGCCTATATCAAATCCGGAGATCCCATTGACATGGCTGCCCGGTACCGGGCCAGTTCCATTTACATGCCCGATGACAAACTGCCCATGATCCCGCCCAACCTGTCCGAGGATCTTTGCAGTCTGAAGGAAGGGGAAACAAGACCGGGAATCAGCACCCTGGTTCAGATGAACCGTTTTTTTGAAGTGCTGGATTACAGCATTGTTCCAAGCATTATAAAAGTTCACAAACAGATGAGCTATACAGAGGCCAATCTGCTGAACGGAAAAAATGATCCCATTACCAGCCTGTATAAAATTGCCACTCTGTTGCGTGAAAAACGGCTGAAAGCCGGCGGCATACAGATTACCCTTCCCGAAGTGAATGTCTGGCTGGAAGACAACAATGAGATTAGATATGCCAAGATAGACCGTGAAAACCCCTCCAGGATGCTTGTATCCGAGATGATGATTCTGGCCAATTCCCTCATGGCAGAATTTCTGGCCAACAACAACACCCCTGCGGTCTTCAGATCCCAGGCACCTCCCAGGCAGCGGCTGTTCAAAGGGGTTGAAACCGCCCTTATGCCCAACTTCATGCAGCGCAAACAATTGAGCCGGGCCATAATCGGCATAAAGCCGGAACTTCACGCAGGACTCGGGGTAAAGGCATATGCCACTGCAACCTCCCCCATAAGGCGCTACCACGACCTGCTTACCCAGCGCCAGATCAAGGCAGTCCTGGGCATTGGCAAGGCCTATTCAAAAATTGAACTGGAAGAAATTCTCCAGACCATCTCCATCCCCATGGCCAATACAGGCCGTATCCAGGGAGCCCGGAAACGGTATTGGCTTATCAAATATCTTGAAACCATGAGGGGCAAAAATTTTGAAACCCTTGTTCTGGACTGCCACCGGGATCATTATAATGTTTTGATCAAAGAATTCATGCTGGAGTCCAGACTGCCCCTTTCTGGTCTCAAACTAAAGGTTGGAGATATCCTCCACGTAACCATCCAGCATGCCGATGCCCGAAGGAATCAGCTCTCTTTATTTGCCGCCTGAACAAAAGATAAAACAAACCAGAAAAGAGCCCCCATGGCAATTAATTGCTTGACTGGGTCCTGGTAATTTGATTACAATTTAATCCAGTTGAAATCAAATTACGGCTCATTTCTCCCAGTACCTGCCAATGTCAATGCCCTGGTCTGCCAAAAATTCCGTCTCCACACTTCTTGTGTTTTAATTTTCTCTAATCAGTCTTTTTGTAAAACTCAAGGTTGTGGTTTAAACCATTTTTAAAAGGAGGAGAATTATGAGAATCCAACCAAAAAGAATCATGTGTGCCGTTGATTTTTCAGATTTTTCCCATTTTATACTGTCCTACGGCAGGGTCCTGGCCTCGGAATTTGACGCCAAGCTTTATGTGTGTCATATCCTCTCGGACATGGTGATGCTGTCCAGCCATGGCCAGGCCTATATTGCATCGGAAAATGTTACCCAGGAACGATTGGAAGATACAAGAACCCGCCTTAAAGACCTGGTTAAGGAACATGGAATAGATGCCCGGATTATTTTGTCCCAGGGCCATCCAGCCGATAAAATTACCCAAATCGTCCAGGACAAGTCCATTGATCTTGTCATTGCAGCCACCCACGGCGGCTCAGGAATCAAGCGGTTTTTAATCGGTTCTGTCACAGATCGTCTGGTCAAAACCGTTACATGTCCTCTTCTGGTGCTCCATACCCAGGAGGATTATCCCTCTTTTCCAAATCTTTTTAGGGTTCCCCTGGGTAAAATCCTGGTGGGGTGCGACTTTTCTCCGGAGTCAGGTCTGGCCTTTGAATATGGACTGAGCCTGGCCCAGGAATTCCAGGCAGAACTGCATCTGGTCCATGTGATCAGGCCGGAAAAACATATTGAACTGACCACTGCAGAATATATGATAATCCAGGAAGGGGATTACCTGGGACGGGACCGGATCGATTCACTGGAACTGCAGAAAAAAACCACGGATGAAGAAGGGGACAGGAGAAGCAGCCTGTTAACCCGTATTGAGCGTCAGCTTTCCCATATGGTGCCCGAAGAAAGCCGCAATTGGTGCACACCGGTCATCACCTTGCTTGAAGGCCAGCCCTACACTGAACTGATCCAATATTCAAAAATAAAAAAAATCGATATGATTGTGCTGGGAATCCATGGTCACAGCCTTCTGGAGAAATTTTTAGTGGGCTCCACCACAGACCGGGTCGTCAGCCGATCTATCTGTCCTGTTCTTACGGTTCGAAGCCTGCCCTGAACATAAAAAGAAACCATTCTCTTTCGATTACAAAAATGATATATCTGCCAGGGTCTTTATTGAAAACAAAAATTTATTTTAACGAACAAGGCACATTTCATGACATCATTTAAAGCAAACGGACTCCCCCTTCTCGTGGGCAGCCTTCCCATGGATGATCACCAGGCCGCAGCGCAACTGGTGATGGAACATACTCCGCAAATACCCCTATGGGTTCAACTTCCCCAATTCAGGGAAGAGGGCATGATCAACCAGTTTATTCCAGGCCTCCCCGGACTTACAGTCCACAAAGGCAAATATTTTCTGGACACCCAAAAAACCGAGTTTGATGACCAACTCCTGGCTTTTTTTGAGGAGTATCTTTCCCTGTCCGAACCGGGTTCAGACCTTGACGGTTCACGTTTTGCCTTTTCCGAGGAAACCGGTAAAGGTTTTTTTGAATTTTTAAACCAGGTGGATAAAAAAGGCCCTTTTATTGCGCTCAAGGGGCAGGTCACAGGGCCCATCACCTTTGGCACTGGTGTCAAGGATGAAGAGGACAGGGACATTTTTTACAATGACCAGTTAAGGGATGCAGCTGTCAAAAAGCTGGCCCTCAATGCCAGGTGGCAGGCAAATGCCATGGCAAAACGCGGGGCTGTTCCCATTATTTTCCTGGATGAACCGGCTTTGGCCGGATTTGGCACCTCTGCCTATATCACCATTTCCAAGGAAGATGTCATTGAAAGCATTGAAGAGATTGTCCGGGAAATCCATGGAGAAAACGGGTTGGCCGGTATCCATGTCTGTGCCAATACAGAATGGGACATGCTCCTTGGCTCCAACATTGATATCATCAGTTTTGATGCATTTTCCTATTTTGATAAGTTCATTCTTTATCCGGAAATGATAAAGCCCTACTTAGAGAGAGGCAGCATCCTGGCCTTTGGGATTGTCCCCACTGCCGATGCCCAAATCATTGCCCAACAGACCACCCAGGGATTGGTGGAAAAATTTGAGGGACAGGTAGCCCAATTGACGGCCCTCGGGTTTGATCGGAAAACCATTATTGATCAGGCATTTATCACCCCTAGCTGTGGAACCGGCTCACTGGATTTTGAATCTGCCAAAAGAGTATTGCAGCTGACAAAGGAAGTCTCCGCCGCCATCCTAAAATAAACCCCGTTATCCCTTAAAAAGTCCCTTCACCCAGGGACTTTTTATTATTGATTCTCCTCCAGGGCTTGAGCTGAGAAGTCCTGGATTTTCCGCTCAAGAAGGTCAAAATACCGGGGATATGCCTCCAGGGCGGCAGCTATGATCCGCTCCCAGGGCAGGTCGGAAAAGCTGCCGCGGTCAACAACATATTCCATGTGCTTATTGCCCAGGGTATCAAGGGGGTGGAAGATGGAATCATTTATGCCGTCAAACTCCAGGGGGCGCACATTAAAATTTTGACACAGACTCAGGTTAAAGGCCGGGGTGGCCTTCACCCATTTCCCCTTGAGATAAATTTCCGAATACCCATGCCAGACAAAAAGGTCGGTCCCCATCATTTCCCGAAGTTTTTTTGTGTTCAAATGATTTTTCACATCGGCAAATCCCAGTCGAGCAGGGATACCCTGGCTCCTGGCACAGGCGGTGAGAAGTACGGCCTTGGCCACACAATACCCCTCCCTTTTTTTTAAGATCCTGCTGGCCTTCATGGCAGATTTTTCAGGCTCAATGCTATAGGGGTTGTAGCGGATTTTGTCCCGGACTGCATAATAAAGCGCCAGCGCCTTTTCAAGATTGTTCACCTTTCCTTTGCACACAAGAGTTGCAAAACTTGTGATATCCAGGTCATCCTTATCTATATAATAGGTGGCTAAAAGGTTGGATTCCATGGAAGTTACCATACCGCTCCTTCTGTAATAGTTATATTTCACATTAAAACAAACTTTTTTATACCCATTGTATTGGATTAAATCAATGCATCATTTTTGTATCTAGACACATAAGTGTCCCGTCCTTTGAGACAGATAGAGGGCCGGATACACCGCCCCGGTCAAGTGCATCTCATATTTTTTTTGCCATTTGGGGGCTGGCATGGTTTATGCTGTTTTAAAAATCACAGATCCTATTAGAATAACAAACATTCACCCATGAGCAGGTGTTCCATGACAAAACCATATGGCAGACAAACCAAAAAAAAAGTAAATAAAATTCTCCGGGGACCGCTTCACAAGGATGCATTAACCCTTCTTGAAACCATCCCGGATGAACAACTGGTTGGGCATCTTTTCTCCCATTTTTATGCCAATGACGAGTTGATTAAATTCAGGAGCATTACAGCCATGGGAGAACTGGGGCTGCGGCTTGCCGCAAAACAAATGGAAAAAGCACGGATATTGATGCGGCGAATTATGTGGAATCTCAATGACGAATCCGGGGGCATTGGCTGGGGGTCCTGCGAAGCCATGGGGCAAATTTTATGTAAAAGCCCGGAGCTTGCCATGGAGTTTAAATCCATTTTGTTTTCATACCTGGATCCCAAGGGTAATTTCATAGAACACGAAGCCCTGCAAAGGGGGGTTTTGTGGGGAATTGGAACCTATCTTGAAGCAGTACCCCAGGACTTAAATAAAACTGTTGAAGGACTAATTTTCTCCCACCTTCACTCCCTTGACCACATCAAACGGGGATATGCCATCCGGGCTCTGATCAATGCCGGCAGGTTTAACTGCAGTATTGTACCCGAACATATTCTCACCGATCCTGAGCAAATTGACATTTTCACTGGCTGGCATTTTACAAGGACCCGCATCTCTGACATTGCCCATGCCTGTGATGCTAATAAAGCATTTGCCTGATTTTTCCAAAAAAATAACTGCCCTGGCACAGTAGTTGAATAGCAATTGAAGGGTAAACCCGAAGAGAAATTAATTTGGCCTTGTATGTGCACAAATTAGGAAAGAGAAAAAATAATGCTTAAAAAAAAATGTGACAAAAACATTGCACGGACCATTGAACTGGCTCAGGAAATGATCGAGCTTGCTCAAACCGGTTACGAGCAGCAGGAAGACCCCGGATGCGGGGTGCTGTA
>PIVS01000848.1 GCA_003353855.1 Desulfobacteraceae bacterium | reverse complement strand
AACTGGAAAATCACCGGTGAAATCCGGTGCATTTTCGATGTTGAAATCAGAGTGTAATTCTTAAAATGATGTCATTGGGGGTAAAAACGGTAGCCTAAGACGATTTTAAGGGTGTTTGTCAGTTGAGTGCTTAATGTTTACAGTGTGTTGATTTGGTCCAAATAAGAATTAAATTCATACATAATCCTTTACAATCTGTTTATCCAATAATTCGGGCGGCGTTTCTGGTGCATGACTGCAACAATGATGATTTCATAGGGGGCAATTTTATATAGGATGCTGTACGGAAAACGGGGGAGAATACGTCTGCGAATTCCCTTTCCAATAACCGGCCATTTTTCAGGGTTATCTGATAGATCAAGAACAGCAATTTCGATGGTGGAGATGAAATCGGCTCCTAATTCTGGAACACGTGTTTCATAATAAGCCGCAACGTCAAACATCTCAATCTCAGCGGGAGAAAGGAATCGGACTTTTTTCACCGGATTTCCTTTAACATTTCTCTCGCATCACTGAACACGGCCTCGGCCGGTCTGCTTGTTATCTTTCCAGCTTTGTAAGCTTGATAACGTTTATCCGCTTCTTGGGCCCAGAGTTCTTCACATTCAGTTTCGCCCAGTTCGTCAAGGCTGGAAATTAGACTTCCGATTAACGCTGCACGATCTTTTAGCGGCAGATTCTTGGCCTTATTTTCAAATTCTTCTAATATGGTAGGCATATCCAGGTTCCCTAATTTGTTTTAATTAACTTCATATTCAAATTTACACGTTATTGAAAAACAAGACAAGCTGATTCATCATTATCCTTTTTTTCAATGATTTCTTATTAGAAGCCCGATTTCGGGGTCAAAATGGGGCCGCTAATAGTATTTTACAACAATTTGCTTGGCCCGACCCCATATCTTTATACCTACCCGGAAATTAACTTGCCTGATCAGCCGAACCGCCGTATACGCGATCCGTATGTACGGTGCTGTGGGATGGGCGCTTAGTAATGGGCGTCCCTATCCCTATATGCCTATGCTTCTAATTTCACTTCATATAAATTGTGAATTGATTGTAGAGTTACTCTGACCATTTCTAATGGTTTACTACTATGCTTATCTATATCCCCATGAACAAGAGGATTTGTTTTTTCTCTAATACCGTTAAGGATAGTTTCTAAGTGTGAATAAGAATCCATAGCTGTTAACATCTTAATACTTTGATAGAGTGTAGGGGCTTTTCTGGGGAATCCAAATTTTTTATTATTTGATAAACATTTTTCAGACTCAACAATAGACTTCTTGATTTGTAGATAGTTCTTTGAAGCTTTATTATCCAAACCATTTTTATCAAAAAGATCTTTCATGGTTATTTCAAGGACCGCTCTACAAAGCGAGTACACTGCAAGATACCTTTGAAAAACATAACACAAGCGTAGTTCATCAACAAACGGGAGCATTACCTGTTTCTCACGAATTATCGACAATGATACGAAGTTTAGGTCGTTGTTCGAAAGTACGGTTCTGCTGATTTTTTTTAGATCTATTTTCCATAATCCGATCAAAAGTCT
>PIVS01000847.1 GCA_003353855.1 Desulfobacteraceae bacterium | reverse complement strand
ACCCGATATCTGGCTGAAATTGCCGACACCATCCGGGAATATCATAAAACTTCCGGGAGCCAATCCGAGGCAGTGAGACAGCGATGGCATTTGCTGGAGACAGCAAAGGTTCTTGGGGAGGCAGAATCGGATGGACTGACCCAGCTCAAGGAAGCCGTCTCCTTGGCAAGCTCATTTGTGGAGGGGGAGACCGACAAGCTCATAGAAGAATACAGGCATTGTTCGGAACAATATGAAAAGGATGAATTTGTTTACCAGGTCAGGGATATGGAGTTCAGGCTGCCCCTGCATACCCAAAGTTTGTCCCATTCAAAAATTCCCAAGATTGCCCTGCCGACGTTTACGGATCCAGGGGAGCAATATGCCTGGATGCGCAAGGAAAATTTTGCCGGTAATTTTCCCTATACTGCAGGGGTATTCCCTTTGAAACGGGCCGATGAAGATCCCACAAGAATGTTTGCAGGGGAAGGTGGACCTGCTGATACCAATCGCCGGTTCAAACTTTTGTCCGGGTCCTACCCTGCCAAGCGGCTGTCCACGGCCTTTGACTCGGTAACACTGTACGGGTTTGACCCGGACCGGCGACCTGATATTTATGGAAAAATAGGCACCTCCGGGGTGAGTATCTGTACATTGGAGGATGTCAAGCTGCTCTATGACGGGTTTGACCTGTGTGCCCCCAATACCTCGGTCTCCATGACCATCAACGGTCCGGCTCCCATGATGCTGGCCATGTTCATGAATACGGCCATTGCCCAGCAGACGGACAGGTTCCGGGAAGAAAAGGGCAGGGAACCTTCGGAAAAAGAGGTAAAGGAGATAAAGCAATTTGCCCTGTCCAATGTCAGGGGAACGGTCCAGGCCGATATTTTAAAGGAAGATCAGGGGCAGAATACCTGTATTTTTTCCATTGAATTTGCCCTGAAGATGATGGGGGATATTCAGCAGTATTTTATTGATAATCAGGTGAAAAATTTTTATTCGGTCTCCATTTCCGGGTATCACATTGCTGAAGCCGGTGCAAATCCCATCACCCAATTGGCCTTGACCCTGGCCAACGGGTTTACCTATGTGGAGTATTATTTGTCCCGGGGCATGGATATCAATGAGTTTGCCCCCTCCCTCTCCTTTTTCTTTTCCAATGGCATGGATCCTGAGTACACGGTTATAGGACGTGTGGCACGGCGGATCTGGTCCGTGGCCATGCGTCACAAATATGGGGGAAATGAAAAATGCCAGAAGCTCAAGTACCATATCCAGACATCGGGCCGCTCTCTCCATTCCCAGGATATTCAATTTAATGATATAAGGACCTCTCTCCAGGGTTTGTGCGCCATTTATGACAATTGCAACTCTCTTCATACCAATGCCTTTGACGAGGCCATTACCACGCCTTCGGCAGAATCGGTAAGACGGGCCCTGGCCATCCAACTTATCATAAATAGGGAATGGGGACTTGCCAAGAATGAGAATCCCCTCCAGGGCAGCTTCATCGTAGATGAACTCACGGATCTGGTGGAAGAGGCAGTCCTCATTGAGTTTGAACGGATTACG
>PIVS01000289.1 GCA_003353855.1 Desulfobacteraceae bacterium | reverse complement strand
ATGATCACCCCTGGCCCATTGATGTCCACAGCCGTGGAAACCATTATCTTACCGTGGCTGCCAATGGCATCAAAGGAATTATTAAGCAGGTTCACAAACACCTGTTTAAGTTTTCCCTTTTCCCCCTTGATCCGTGGAAGGTTTTTGGCATAATCCCTCTGGATAGTCACATGGTTCAGGCTGAAGGTGTGCTCCACTACCTTTACCACATCATCAATGACCCCATGGATATCCACCCATGAAATATGGTTTTGTTCCGGTCTGGAAAAATTCAAAAGGTCTGCCACAATCTTACTGCATATTTTGGTCTGTTTTTCAATGAGCTTGAGATCAGCATACATGGGCTGATCATTATCCACATCTTCCAGCAGAAGCTGGACATAGCCCAGAATAATCCCCAGGGGGGTATTAATCTCATGGGCAACTCCGGCAGCCAACTGGCCCAGGGACTCCATTTTCTGGGCATGGGTTAATAGTTCCTGAATCTTTTTAAGTGCTGTGATATCCCGGCCACTGCCCAGAATTCCTGAAATACGGCCCCGTGCTTCCAGGACCGGCACCTTTACAACATGGAGCCATTTTTTATCCCTGCCTTGGCCCAGCTCATTTTCCTTGGTCAGGGAACTGCCCATGGCAAATATGTCTTGATCCTCTTTTTGATAGACAATTGCCAGCTTCCTGGGGAACAGATCAAAATTGTTTTTACCAAGAATCTCATCCTTTGATTTCCCCATGATCCGGCAAAAGGCCTGATTCACAGAAATATAACTCCCGTCACGATCCTGGAGAAAAATAAAATCAGGTATGGCATCCAGGATGGTTTGGAGCAAAACTTTCTGCTTTGTCAGATTCTGTTCTACCTTTTCCAGGTCGGACAGATCCTGCTTCAGACTCAGGGTGATGGAATCACAGCTTTTCTCCACCCTCTCCAGGGAAACACCATGATTTTTTTTGATCTCTTTTGTCATTGAATTGACCGGAACCTGGGATTTTTTTTCTTTTCAAACAATAACTTATTGATTTTCCCGACCAGGGTTAGACAGTCCACAGGCTTTGTGGTGTAGTCATTCATTCCCACGCGGATACATTTTTCCATATCCCCGAACATGGCATGGGCGGTAAGGGTCTGAGCCCCGTCACCGACCGCATAATTCCGAAAGCCAAGTTTATTTAAGATACTCTGTACCACCTTCTGGTTAACCGGATGGTCTTCCACCAGGTTTCCCAGGCTAAACTCAATTTCCTCCACGGTAAGTTTACCGGCTTCTATCTTTGAAAAATCCAGAATATCGTTCAGAATCGTTAAAAGTGTTTCCGCACTCTGCTTAATGATATCAAGGCCGTTCCGGGTTTCAGAGGGAAGGGGCTCATTCAGCAGAAGGTTGGTCATCTCAAAGGCATGATCAATGGCTTCCTGAAGGTTTCGATTCAAGGGCTCCAACTCCAGGGTCCTGCTCTTTAATTGGACATTGCGTTTTTCAAGCAGGAATATTGATTTATTCTCTTCCATTTGCAGATTTCCTCTGGTGTTGAAAAAGCGCTGTTTGGATAAACCTTTTAAAAATAATGGGAAAACAAATCCTACCATAGAATCAAATCCAAATCCAAATAAATCAGGATCTGGTATCATTTGTGTGCTCCCGGTTCATAATAAATCATTGATTTTCATTGATTTTCATAATAATGAACACAAAGATAGCAACAAATATAGATAACAACTTTACATCAGGCTTTATTTGAGCTTATTAAGATTTATTATTAAAATTTTAAAATTCATTATGGTGAACAATGAAAAAACAATACCAGGCACCCATTGTAAAAAAGGCATTTCTCATCCTCAAAGCCATTTCAATTGCAAACCGCGGATTGCGGATCAGTGAAATCTCATCCCAGCTGGATATCAGCAAAAGCACGGTCCATGGAATTACCGCAGCCCTGGAAGATCAGGGCGCCCTTATCCGGGACATAGATTCCAAGCGATATACAATCGGCACCACCCTCATGGAGCTGGGCAAGGCAGCCTATGAAAAAATGGATTTTAAAAAAGCAGCCCGGCCGGCAATGGAACATCTCATGGAACAATGCAGGGAATCGGTTTTTCTTGGTGTCAGGAACAAGGACTCGGTCACGGTCATCGATATTGTGGAATCCAGAAAAGACTTTAAAATCACCTCCCCCATCGGCACCTCCCTGCCCCTTCTAGCCGGATCTGTGGGAAAGGTTTTTCTTTCAAAGATGACACGAAAGGATGCAAGGGCATATATTTTGGGAAACGCCCTAACCCGGTTCACCCCCAAGACGATTACAGACCCGGAGATCTATTTAAGGGCCCTTGAAACCGTCAGGACAACAGGGGTTGCCTTTGATGATGAAGAATACATCTCAGGGGTGAAAGCTGTGGCCGCTCCCATCCAGTCCACCGGCGCCTATAACCCGGCCATCTGGGTGGTGGGGTTTACCGCAGGCATGGATAAAAAGCAGATCCCGGCCATCATGGCCCAGACCCGTGCAGCAGCCCTGGAAATCAACAAAAAACTGGCTGGGACCCCCTGATCCCCTACCAATATTCGGGCCAACAGGCAGAACCCGACCTCCAATGCTGTCAACCGATCAGTGGCAGCCAGGCTGTCATCTTAATGTTGTGGCCTATTCCCCGGGGATTTTACCCCGGAGGATACGGGATCTGGTAATGATTTCCCAATTCTTTTTTTCAAGGGAAGGGTTGCGGGCTGCCAGAAGATTGGATTTTTTTGCCAATTGTTCGGCCTGGTCAAGGTTGCCCTGCATCAGCTGAACCCGTGCCATAAGATGCCAGAGAACAGGATCCTGGGCATCAATACCCAGGGCATTTTCCAATGTGATAAAGGCAGCTTCCGGCTCTTTTGAATCAATCTGCTGCTCCGCCTTTTTTATCAGATGGACCAAAATTTCCAGCCGGGGGGTTTCCTTGGAAACAGCTGCCTGGCGGATACCAATCTGGGGCAGACTGTCACCAGGCAATGTCTGTCTACTTTTCTGGCCGGCACAGGCAAAAAGAAGAAATGGGGTGACAAGGCAGATTGTCCAAACAAGAAATCCATTGTTTTTCATTTTATAAACTCCCTCAGCCAGTCAATTAAATACCGGGGTTTTTCCTTTTCCTTAAGGGTCCTAGGGGTGCAGGGAACGAATTCAGTGGGAACAGACCCTCGTATAAAGGGGACAGCCATGGCATTGGGGCAGGATTCATCGGTTCTACGACCGGTTGCTGAATCGATCACAGCCCATTCCACATTTGCCGGTGGAACAAGGGCCAGGGGCTGGTTTGGTATCTGGCCCATGAGATGCCCGAAGACCTGCATGGCTCCGGCAGATCCCGTGAGTTTGCAGGATTTATTGTCATCCCGGCCCACCCATACAACGGCAAGGCGGTTGCCGGTAAACCCGGTAAACCAGCTGTCTTTTAAGTTATTGGTGCTGCCGGTTTTACCGGCAACCCCCAAGGACCGGGGAAGTATCTTTTCAAGTGATTTAGCCGTACCTTCCATGACAACGGCCTGGAGCATTTTGTTCAGCAAAAAGACAGCACCCGGATCCAAATGCTGCTCAATGGTCAGAGGATAGCGCTGGACCACTTCCCCATGGGGCCGATAAATGGTTCGAATACTCCTGGCTGGTGAGTAAAAGCCTCCCGAGGCAAGGGTTTGATAGATCTGAGCCACTTCCAGGGGAGACATTTCCAGACTGCCCAGCAGGGAGGAGGGATACATGGTAACCTTTTTTTGAAAGCCCATTTTCCCGAGGGTGTCCAACACCTGGTCAAGCCCCAGATCCATTCCAATTTTCACAGTGGAGGCATTGTAGGAATTGACCAGGGCAAGATAAAGGGGTATATCCCCATGGTATTTTCGGTCAAAATTTCTGGGAACCCAATGGCCGCCATCTGTAGTCGGAAGCCTGACAGGCCCATCCTCAACCCGGGTAACCAGGGTATAGGCATCAGGATGACCCAGGGCCGTTAAATAAATTGCCGGCTTGATAAGGGAACCAATGGGACGCCTGGCATCAAGGGCCCGGTTAAACCCCCTGTAATGGGAAGTTTTTCCCCCGACCAGGGCCTGAATCTCGTTGCTGCCCGTGGAAGTGACCACCACACCGGCTTCAAGCGTTTCCTTTTTAAGGCCCTTTTTAAGTGCAAGCTTAGGCAGTTGAGTCTCCACAGCCTGCTCGGCTGCCATCTGAACCTGGGGATCCAGGGCTGTAAAAATCCTCAACCCCATGGACCTCAGGTCCTCCTCCCTGTACTCCTTAAGCAATTGGCGCTTTACCAGATCCAGATAGGCGGGAAAGGGAGAATTTGCCCGGCTTGGTTTTTCAATCACCCCAAGGGGCGTGGCCATGGCCTTTTCCCCCTGACTCTCTGAAAGAAGTCCCTGGACAACCATTGCCCTGAGCACTGTGTTTCGCCGCTTGATTGCCCTTTCCGGATATTTTCTGGGGTTATAATAGGAGGGCCCCTTGAGCAGCCCCACAAGCAGTGCCATTTCATTGGCCTGTAAATCCTTGATGGATTTACCAAAATAGAAAACAGAGGCCAGACCAAACCCGTGGACCGCAAGATTGCCATCCTGACCCAGGTAAACTTCATTGACATATGCTTCCAGAATTTCTTTTTTGGTATAGTTCAACTCCAGGGCGGCTGCCATGAACAACTCATTGAGCTTGCGGGTCCAGGTTTTTTCCTTTGTTAAAAAAAAATTTCTAGCCAGTTGCTGGGTAATTGTACTTGCCCCCTGGGTCATCTCCCGGTTTTTTAAATTGATCAGCATGGCCCTTAAAATAGCCCTGGGTTCCACCCCGTGATGGGTATAAAAAGCTCTGTCTTCCACACAAAGAATAGTCTTTGCCAAAAGCTCGGGGAAGTTATCCATCTCCACCAGAATCCGATCCTCCTTGGATACCGGATAAAAACTACCCACAAGAACCGGGTCCAGGCGTACCATCTCATCAACAGTAAAATTTCCCCGGCCTTTTAATGCCGCGATCCTACCCTCTTCAATCTTGATCTGCAGCCGCCGGGAACCTGTTTTTTTTTCCCCGAAATCAAAGGGCCGGCAAAACAGTTCAAACCTGTTGCCTGCCCGGCTGTATTTTCCCGGAATATCCACATCTTCGGCCAGAAAGGTTTTTTGATAGGCCATGAGGGCCAATTCTTTTTCCAGCATATCAGCCCCAAGCATCATGCCGGGATAAAGCGCCAGGGGACGTGCATAGACCCGTGCCGGCAACTCCCACAACCTGCCTTCAAATTTTTCCAGCACCACCCGATTAAATCCTGAAAAATAGGCGTAAAAGGCTATTCCGGCTCCCACCAGCCCTGCAACAAAGAGTATAGAAATCAGACTCTTTGATTTATATTTTTTATTGGTTACCATTGTTTTTTATTAAAGCGCCATATCGGCAGCCCTCCCCCCGGCAAATAGTTTCGCCTGTTTAACATTGTGGGAAGGACTTCGCAACAAAATACCAATAATAGAGTTAACGGAACAAGGACTTAATCCAGGCTATCAATCCATTTTTAACAGGTTTTGAACCATGATTGGGTGATGCTGGGGGCCGCTGTCGGGTAATTGAAAGGTCAGATTCTAAAGAAACTTTCTTTCCCGGGGGAGAGACACCGGTTATTCTTTCTGATTTTTCTTCCAGGGAGGTCAGTATCTCTTGAACAACACCTTCCTGAAACTCCTTTTTGTAAAGTGGGCTAGCCGCTTGTTTTGAAATCCAATTGAATTCAAGACCCGTCTGTATCCCGTCCCCGTTGTTCCCAATTTCCGATCTTGCAGCAATTTTATAGGCAAATTGAGTTAATCCGGCTATCTCCCTGTGCTGCTCCGGGGCTGCGTCCGGATCATGATAAAATTCAACAGCACTGCAAATGCGGGAAGGCAGATTCCAGGCCCCCATTAACTTTGATGCAATAATATTATCTGTGGTGCCAAATTCATCCAGCAATACAGTATTTAGCGGCTGTTCAAACATTCTGGCTTTTTCAATGCACACAAAAAATTCCCTGGAATGATGAATGGCCAGAATCAATTTTCCAATACCATGAAGCAGCCCTGCAATATAGAGTTCTCCAGGCAGCGTATTCACGGCCAGATTAGGGTGCCCCAGTCTTCTGCCTGCCATTGCACAGGCCCAGGAAAAAGCCCAGTAGTCCTTTGCTGAAAAGCCGTGAAGTTCAGATAAATTTGGAAGAAATCTTTGTAGGAAATAAAGATTAACAGAATTAATTGCTTCCTGGAGGCCGATCCTTGTAATGGC
>PIVS01000015.1 GCA_003353855.1 Desulfobacteraceae bacterium | reverse complement strand
GTTAAATTCATCATATCCGTGGTAAAGATCAGATCGTATTGGGCCAGATCTTTGATCTGATTGATAAAATAAAGGGAAGCCCCCTGCATCCGCCACTTCCAAAAGCGGTCCGGCAGGGTAACAAGATCCACATCATGGGATGAATGCCCGGCAAATCCCAGGGCAAAATCTTTATGGGATCCCCCAAAGAAGGGTTCAAGAAACAGAATTTTCACGGGAAAACATCCTTAAATAAATTGTGAATCTACCCTGTTTTGTGAGCCGGGTCAAGGGCAACCCCCATGGGAAAGAGCTGCCCTGCCCCGCTTGGGATATCATGGTCAAACCTGTTTATAAAACTTTATTGACAATTACAAATGTGAATTACCCTTGTTTTCAGCCATCAATCAGGCTGTATAAAAGTCTGATCTCCTCCTCCCAGATGGATGGATCCGGTGTTTCAAGAACCATGGGAATATGGTCGAAGCGCGGGTCATTCATGATGAATTTGAAAGGCTCAAGCCCCAGGGATCCTTTTCCAATGCTCTCGTGCCTGTCCACCCGGCTTCCAAAGGCTTTTTTCGAATCGTTCAAATGCATGGCTTTCAGGTAGCCTATACCCACGAGATTGTCAAAGGCCTGGAGGGTGTTTTCAAATTTCTTGGAGGTCTTGATGTCGTACCCGGCAGAATAGGTGTGACAGGTGTCCAGGCAGACCCCGATGCGGCTCTTGTCCCGGACATTCCCAATGATCCGGGCCAGGTGTTCAAATTGATGCCCCATATTGGTTCCCTGGCCGGCGGTGTTTTCGATGACCGCCGTTACGCCGGCTGTCTGGTCCAGGGCCAGATTGATGGATTCTGCGATCCGCTCCAGGCAGTGATCCGGATCCATTTTATTCAGGTGACTTCCCGGGTGAAAATTAAGGTAAAAAAGGCCCAGTTGTTCGCAGCGCTGCATCTCGTCAAGAAAGGCAGTCCTGGATTTTTCAAGGGCTTCCTCCTCCGGATGCCCCAGATTGATCAGATAACTGTCATGGGGGAGGATGTGCCGGGGGTCATACCCACAGCTCTTGCAGTTCTCCTTGAATTGGGTGATGTTTTTGTCGGTCAGGGGTTTTGACACCCACCGTCTCTGGTTTCTGGTGAACATGGCAAAGGCTTTTGCTCCAATGCCCTCTGCATTTTGAGGGGCTTTTTCCGGGCCTCCGCTGGTACTGACATGGGCTCCTATATACTTCATTTTTTTCCTTTAATAATATTCTATAATAATGGACACTTGCTTCTCTGGCCCAGAAATTTTGCCGGAACCTGGAACACCGATCATTTACCCTGAAAAATTCTTCATGGTCTAAAGCTTGTCTCCCTCAACATATCTCGCACAGATATTTCGATCATCTCCCGTATAGATAAATTTTTCAAGCCGGTCTTCCGGGGAATATCGTTTGGCAATCATGGAATCATCCTCTATAACTAGGGCATCAAACAGGTAGCCTTTTTCAAAGCTTCCTGTTTTACCGAAAAAGCTGCCGCCGCCTTTTGTTCCCATATAAAATACTTCTGAAACGGTTAAGGGTTTCAACTTATCATTGGTAAGATTCAAAATTTTCGACAATTGTATTGCACGGACCATGGCTTCATTGAGACCGATTTTATGGCCCCCGGCAATATCGCTGCCAAGGCCGATCTTAAGTCCCATATCCAGATAGGTCCTGACCGGCATGATGCCACTTCGCAAATTGATGTTTGAATCGGGACAGTGTGCCAGCATGAGATCCATTTTTTTGACCAGTTTTTTCTCATCATCGTCCAGATAGATTCCATGAGCCATAACCGTCTTTGTCTGCTTGAACAGATTATTTTTAAAGTAGACATCCGAATAGTTTTTTGCCCCCTTAAAAAGATCCTGAACCCACCTGATCTCATCCAGGCTCTCGGAAAGATGGGACTGAACCGGCAGATCATATTTTACGGCAAGCTCCCCCAACCCCTTTAACAACCCCTCGGTGCTTGTGGGGGCAAACCGCGGCGTGATAATGGGTTTTACCAGTCTTTCATCCCGGTACTTTTCTATCAGATATTTTGTCCCCTTAAGAGAGTCTTCAGTGGTTTCAATAATAAAATCCGGGGCATTTCTATCCATATTGACCTTGCCCACATAGGCGCCGATCCCCTTTTCCTTTAAAATTTCGAACAGTTCCCGGGTTCCCGTTGTTGAAGAGGATGCAAATATACAGGCCCTGAGTGTGCCGCATGCCACAAGTTTTTCCGCAAAACAGCTGTATGCCTTTCTGGCAAACTCCCTGTTTTGAAATTCTCTTTCAAGATCAAAAGTATAATCCTCCAGCCAGTCCAGAAGCTGCTTTGTCATCCCCATCCCGGACTGAAGAAACTGTGCGGCATGCAGGTGCAGATCGACAAATCCCGGGATGACGAGCCTGTTTCCATAATCGTGGACCGGAACCCCCTTGAACCTGTCAGGTACGCTTGGGTAAATTCCCTCAACTTTTCCATCAACAGACACCAGACAGCTGTTTTTATACACTTCATAGTTTTCAGCCGTTCTTGTATAAATAAAGTGGCCTTTAACGATTAACACATTCTTCATAATTATTCTCTTATCATCCAAATTCAAAATCTCCACAAGCTAAAAGGTAGCGATAGCCGTATTCGACAATGGGTTCTTTTTTCTGATTAATAACCTTACACCTGATTGCCGCAAATCCACGATCCGGTTTACTGACAGATCTTCGTAATTCTGTCCACCAGGCATCCACAAAAAGAGTATCACCGGGACGTAGGGGATTGAACATCCTAACTTCATGCATACCAACACCGCTCAAAACAGCAACGACGCTCCCAAGGTCCCAGGTGTTTTCCTTTTCCACATGAAGGGTAAGAGATGTACATGGAAAAGATCGGCATAATACCAAACCCATGGGAATGATTTGTCTTACATTATTTTTGACACTTTATAAATAATTGTGTTGTAAAATACCAATGGTTGTCCTTTTTAACCTTTTTTTTTACAGATTACACAATTTATTATCCGATATCGATATCATATGGGGAGTTTAAAAAAAGATAAGGATACAAAAAAAGGATTTATGGAGCGTGAATTTTAATTGCTTAATAGCTATTCTTATCAGAAACAGCATTTTTTATATTTTTTCCCGCTGCCGCATGGACATGGATCGTTTCTGCCGACTTTCCTGGTTTTTATGGGCTGTACAGGGGAAAAGTTTTTCAGTTTACAATTTTGATAGATACTTTTCAGTTTTTCATGCCGGAGGTTCAGTCGTTTGTAAAAATCAGGATTTTGCTCCTCTATGGCAGATCGGATTGTTCCCAAAGTTATGGAAGAAGAAAGGCTTTCCACGGTTCCCCAGCGCTTTTTAGCATATTTCAATGTCAGGACACACAATTTTATTGGTTCCCCAGTTTCCCTTACAGATACAATGCCCAATACAGTATCAGTACATGAGCATTTAGGCAGTAGGCAAAACTGATCAAAAATCAAATAATCCTCGCCATTGATATTGACTCGCATCTGGTCTCCGTAAGGCAGAACATCATTGTAAGCATACAGAACTCCTTCCTGCTCCACTGCCTCGTAGTCAAAGATGGCATCAAGTGAATCAATATCCTTTGTTTCGGTAATCTTATTTTTATGGGCAAAATGCTTTTTAAATAAAAAGTCAAAATCGTCATCACTTAACCTGGAGCAAAACAGGTTTGCAAACTCCAAATCTTTTGGGGGCGTTTTATGTTCCGATTCAAATTTCAATTTTTTTTCATTAAGATCGATATCAATACGGTGGGAAGACAGGGCCTGACCGTTTTGATTTTGCTCCTGTAAAGGAATAAGGACAACTTCAATCGACCCGCAGGTGCACACTGGGTTATCGCACGAAATAAATGAACACTCGTATGTTTCCCTGTTTTTATCTTTGAAGATTGTGGCTATAATTTTACCTGTATTTTCATTCTTCTTAAATATCATGTTATCCCCCTATCACCTCAAAAAAATTATTTGCTATTTTGAAAATCACTGAACAGATCCAATTGAGGATCATTCTCCATTTTTTTGCTTTTTTTGTCCGCTGCTATTTTCCTATTGAGTTCCGTTCGTTGTTTCTTTTTTTCCAAAACCTTTTGCTCTTCAATTTTTTTTTTATCTTCGAAAAATTTCTCAATTGCCCTGGAATCTTCTTCATCCGCAAATTCATAATTGATTTCACGTTTATCAGCTATATTTTTGGGGATGGCAAAACCTTCTGGCGTTTCATAAAAAGTTAAGATATCAATAATATGCTGGCTGGAATATCTTTCTTCACCGTGACTCAAATTACATTTTCTTTCAATAACTGTTGCTTTATTGCCAACAGTCGATTTCTTTGCATTAAAAAAATCACAGAGCACATCAGCAGTAATAAAAGCCTCGTCTTTTTTGTCAAAAAGAAAATTCAACCGGGCAATCACATAAATTATCGAAGCTGCCCATATTTCAATTTTGCCCCGGGATAAATTAACGCCCTCAACCCCACTGAGATCATCACACAATTTCATGGAAAAACCCTCAATCTCCTTATTCAGATGTACCCCACAGAAGTTTTGGATCAATTTTTTAATTTCTCTTGATCTTGCCTTTTTATCATCAGCCATCATACCAGACTCCTATTTTTCAATTATTAATCCCAGGTTTTTATAACACAGGATCATGCCCTGGTAAATCATGAAGTTCACCATTGTTTTACCCGGCTTCCAATGAAACGGAAAATATCATTTTCGGTATTAACAATTTTTATGATTAACCAGATAAGCCCCTAAAGAACCATTAGTATTGCCTGTTTCCATAAATTCAATTCCAGATCCCCAAAGGCTTTTGAGCATAATTTTGATGGTACCTCCAACCTATACACCACAAAATACATTGATCAATTGTTCAAAATTAAATTCAGCCGGCCGGTAAGGTCCGCCTTTGATTTGATTTTTAACAAATAAATGATGGATGATCATTTATTATGGCATAATACTATTATATTATAATGTCAGAATTTTAAAAAACCATTGCAAAAAACAGCGGTTCAATTGTAAACCACAATGTCCCCCGCACAGGGGTGAAAAGAGTCAATAATAGAATGAAAGATCCAATGGATATAAATGGATAAAACAAGTCTGGCAAACTATCCTGCCCATACATATAAGGACAATCATCTTTCCATCCAATTAAACTGCCGGGGAGACCGGGAGTATACCAAAATGAGTTTTCCCGTAAAATACGGGCTGTTCTCCCGGATGGAGACCGATGAGATGGTGTTTGAGTTTAACCAGAACCACCAAATCAGGCATGCAAAATCCAAGTCAGCTGAATGGATTCACCCCTCGGAGTGGATGAAACGCACCATGGGAAATGACTGGGTCTACTATTCTACAGGCGGATATGCCGGTGTGGTTGAATCCATTGGAGAATATTACCTGCCCAACCTCATGTACCAGACCAATTCACTTTTGGGGGGCAAACCCTTTGAGACAACTGAAGTGGCAAAAATTTCAGGCGATTGGCACAAACTATTATCCAAAATTGATGAAAAAAGGCCAGGCATGCCGGCAAAAATCGCCCAATGGCTTGAAAGGGTAAAACAGGTAAGGCCTGACCACCTTGTGCAAAGAGCAGAAACTTTTTTTGGTATATCCGGAGCCAGAACAACGGTTCTGCCGCCGGATGCACGCCATTCAGACTATGATATCATTCCGGTGACCATCCAGGATGGCTGCCTGTACAAATGCCGGTTCTGCAAAGTAAAAAACAAAAAAACCTTCATGGAAAGATCCAGGCAGGATATAAAAGATCAAATCATTCAGCTCAAAGCCTTATATGGCAAGGATCTGGTCAACTATAATGCCATATTCCTTGGCGAACACGATGGACTCAATGCCCCCATGGAGCTGATCCTCTATGCGGCCCGGACTGCCCATGAACAATTCGGATTTGACAAGGCCTATATGAAAAAGCCCATGCTCTATTTTTTCGGCAGTGTGGATGCCCTGCTCAATTCCGATGACATACTTTTTAATAGCCTTAATGAACTGCCCTTTCACACCTGCATTAACATCGGCCTTGAATCGGCTGACGATGAAACCTTGTCTCTTCTGGGCAAACCTGTCTCCGCCCAAAAGGTCAGAAAAGCCTTTGGGAGAATGCAGACCATTAACCAAAATTTTGAACGGCTTGAAATGACCTGCAATTTTGTCATGGACAGGGAGCTGCCGGCCTCTCACAACCTGGCCATGATGGAGCTTGTAAGGGGAAAAATGGACCGGGCAAGTTCCAAGGGAAGCGTTTATCTGTCCCCTCTTCAGTTTGGCAACCCTTCCAGGGAAGTTCTCTTTGACTTTTACCACCTCAAAACACAAAGCCGGCTGCCCATGTTCTTGTATATCATTCAAAGATTGTGACCCCTTGATTTTATCGGGTGGTTAATGGTAAATATGGCCCATGAAACCGAGCCCATTCATATCTCTCCACCGAGGACATTCAGGAGAATTTTGCTCCCATGCCAGAGACAGGCTGGAAGAGATCATCCACGCCTATATTAAAAAGGGATTCAAGGTGGTGGGCATCACAGAACACATGCCCCCGGTAAGCGACCTGTTTCTCTATCCCGATGAAATTGAACAGGGGCTGACGGCCCAAGCCATCCAAATTCTGGAAACCCTGGGGTTTGATACCCATTGGCCGGACCCCGAGGATATACCCCTAAATTAACAGAAAAACTTTAAGGATAGGAAATGAAAGCGATAGTCCAACGGGTAAAAAATGCCCATGTCACGGTTGATAATACCATTATTTCCAATATTGGAAACGGCCTCATGGTCCTCCTGGGGGTCCAGGAGGGGGATAATAAAAAAGAGGCTGATTTTTTGGTGGAAAAAATCATTCATTTGAGAATTTTTGAAGATGACCAGGGGAAGATGAATCTTTCCTTGAAAGATGTCAAAGCGGAACTGCTGGTGGTCTCCCAGTTTACCCTGTTGGGAGATTGTAAAAAAGGACGTCGCCCATCCTTTACAAAGGCGGCTGCCCCGGACCGGGCCAAGGCATTGTATGAATATTTCATCGGCCGGGCTATTGAATCCGGGGTGGTCACAAAAGCCGGCCAATTCCAGGCCGCCATGGATGTTTCCCTTGTCAACCAGGGTCCTGTCACCCTGGTGCTGGACACACTGGACGCCTGAGAATACCAGAATGAATCGGTTAATCAAACTTTTGGGCATACCCTTATCCTTCTCCTGCCCGTTATTGGCCTTGCCAGATGGCAGTACGCCATCCCCTATATCCCAGGTGTTTCATCTGTTTGAAATGCCAGCCATGGGCTATGCCGGTTACCTGCCCTTCGGCCTGGAATGTGCTCTTATTATTGACCTTATTATGGAATAAAAACTGAACCAATGAAACCTGAAAATCTATCCATTATCCTGGTGAAACCCCAGGGTCCCCTTAATATCGGCTCCATCTGTCGGTCCATGATGAACTTTGGTTTTTCAAAACTTCGTCTGGTGGATCCCTGCCGGGAGTATTTATCCCTTGACGCCAAAAAAATGGCCATGGGAGCCTTCAAAATCCTGGAACAGGCAGAACTCTTTGACGACCTCCCATCTGCCCTCCATGACATCCATATCGCCTTTGGCACCACCAGAAGATTCGGCAAGTACCGAAAAAATTTTTGCACCCCATCCATTGCCGCCGAACAGATCAATGCCATTGATGATACGACAAGTGCAGCCCTTGTCATGGGAACCGAAGATTCCGGGCTTGAGACAAAGGACCTGGAATTATGCCAGCACTTTATCACCATTCCCACCCATGCTGACTATCCCTCCATGAACCTGAGCCATTCCCTTTCCATTCTGGTTTATGAAATTGCCATGAAATCCGATGCCGGAAAGAAATTCCATAACCCAATTCCCCAGCGGCTGGCACCGGGAAAAGAGATAGAACACATGTTTGATCATATGCGCAAAACCCTCCAGGAGATTGACTTTCTGGACCAACAGAATCCAGACCACATTTTAAGAACATTCAGGCGACTCTTCGGCAGTGCAGGCTTAACTCCCAGGGACATCAAAATCATCCGGGGACTCATGAGCCGGATTGACTGGACGGAAAGCCAGAGACGCAAAGCTATAAAACCAGACGAATAGTGGGCCTAGGAATGGGGGTTTACTGAATTCTATAATAAAAAACAGTGTTTTCTGGAGATTCGGATATAATGGCTCTAAAAAAGTCCCTGATACATATTGTTGCTGCAGGTTAGCTCAAACGAACATTAAACGGCATTCTTTCAAATTCCACTCTCATATAGCCAAACTTGAAAATCATTGTCCGGGAAGTTGAACAAAAATCAAGTTGATCTCCAATTATGTTGATTTTCCTACCAGCGAGATTGAAAATTGTGGCATACCAGATCTTGTGGTCTGAAAATTTTAAAGAAAGCGACCAATCACAGGGATAGTAATTATTTGAGCCTGGACACACAACCTTAGGCTATTTATGTAACCATTTTTATTTTGTTGTGTGTGGCCCCGTCATTTTGCAGCCTTCTGCCGATTCAAAGCCTTTTCATCTTTTCGGTCATTGCCTGTAACAATAAATTGCATATCTTTCTTTTTATCCTGTAACGGTTTGTCTCAAAGCTTTTCAAGAACCCTAAAATATGGAACAAATTAATGGAATAACATATATTGACAAAACGCGTCCTCCTATCATAAAATAATGATAGCTTATCAGCAGTAAATGTCGTGCATATTATTTTCGGCATGGTCGGTATGGAAGTATTTTTAGACAGTTTCTGATTCAAAAAAAAATCTGGATGATCTACACCTTGCTGCTTCAGTCAAAATTATTTTGATTGGCGAAAAGTCCGAGATATAGGTGTTTTCTGGTAACAGGAAAAGTATTGGCAATTGAATGAACTTTAAGGGTTTCCAATCTCAAGTTTAAAAAAGGAGGGATTATGGCTATTATTACCATTTCAAGGGGATCCTATAGCAAGGGGATAGAAATCGCTGAATTGGTCGCTGAACGGTTAGGTTACAAATGCCTTGCCCGTGATGTTTTGATTAAGACATCTAAAGAGTTTAACATCCCAGAGGTCAAACTCACTCAGGCCTTAGAAGATACCCCTTCTTTTTTTGAACGCTTTACAAGGGAGAAAAAGAAATATATTTCCTACCTTCAGGTTACCTTAATAAATCAATTTAAATCTGACAATATCGTCTACCATGGCCTGGCAGGTCACTTTCTTGTGAAAGACATACCTCACGTTATCAAGGTTCGTATCATTTCCAACTTGGAATACCGGATCAAGTTCGTGATGGAACGAGATAAGATAAATAGAGACAAAGCAATTGATTTTTTAAATAAAATTGATAACTCAAGAAGAAAATGGGCCCAATATCTTCATGGGATAAACCTGGAAGACCCCTATTTGTACGATATTGTCATTAATATTGAGAAACTGGCTTTAGAAGTTGCTGTGGATATTATTTGCCGAATGGTAACCTGGGAAAAATTTCAAACAACCCCTGAATCACAAAAGAAAATGGATAATCTTGCTTTGTCGCTTAAGGCAACAGCGGCTGATGTGGTTGAAAAAATCCGAGATACTAATTATTGGCGACATTTGTAATGCCATCCTGTAAAGTTGTTATATCACCTTTACAAAGAAAAATCCTGTCTCCGATTTTTCCGTTAATCTCATCAATCTCTGTAAAGAGAATATGAGGCCTCTACCCGCTTTCTACCGCCAAATTTAAAAGGAAATCACATCCAAAGCATCATTCCTTTAGAATTTGACTTCTTTACTTTGCTGATAAGACTTAGAAAATATTCAAATTTTTTCTCAACTAACCCGTAACCATCAGGCACGACTCCTTTATGGGAACAAAAAATCGATACCTGCATCATGAATATATTATTCGCAAAGCCCAGCGCCGACCCAGAAGATCCAACAGAACCATTATAGCGCGACCAGTTTGAGACCCTTTAACTGCTTTACCTGGCTTTGGTGGAGATATAAAAATCCATCCTTTCTGCGCTATTATTTTTGTAGCACCACACAAACTGTAGCCAGACCACATATGCATACTTTACAATTGTCCTTGTCCTGTCACGTAAAGCATTACACCTGTTTTTATCTGCTTAGACAGTTTTCTCCTGGGTACCTTTTACAGCCAGGACAGGAATGGAAGCTTTTCTAAGAAGTTGAATTGCTGTATCTCCAAAAAGAAACTCCTCAGACTTTGTTTTTTCATGTTTTGGCAGCAACATGAGGTTACACCCTTTTTGTGCAGCCACCTCAACAACTATTTCTGAAATGAGTTTCATGGGAGGACGGGGGACTATATGGAAAACAATTTTTTCAGGCAAAAACCCATTATTGATCAATACATATTCAATTTCATGCAGGCGTTTTTCAATCGAATCCTTTGAAAAAGGGGTTGGAAGTAGTTTTTTGGCCGGCTTTGCGTTTTCTTCCCCTTCTTTCGTGTATATTGAAAAAAGGGTGAGTGAAATTTCAAGCGAGTTGAAATGCGTACCAAACCACTGAGCAGTACTCAGACTCAGTGGTGTGTCGTCAAAATAAAACAGAACTTTTTGGCGGTTTACATCGGTGGTGAGAATTACCTGTTTTTGTTGTTTCCTACGTGACAAATCAATCTCTAAAGATTCTTTGAAAACGCCAACGAAAAAACCGGTAAAATTGAAAAGGATTAATGCAGCGATAGTACCTGCCATAAATTCCCGGGTCGCATTTACAAAGAAAAAATGAGGTAAAAAGACAAATGAAACAGCAATGGATGCAATCATTCCGGCTTTTTTCCCTCCATGCAGGGCCGCATAAATAATCAGGGGCAAGTAGCCCAGGCGGAAGAATATATGGAGCATCAGATTTTGGTGGGGAATAAGGGCGTGCACAATTGCAAGTGTCATGGTCACTCCTATCCATTTGATCCACTTCTTTTTGTCCATGACGCGCTCCTCTGCCTTTTAATACATCTCTTTTAATGCTGCTTTGAGATCAAATACTATTTCCTCAACAGATTCATAGAAAACCTCAGCATGCCCGGAAAAGTGCAATAATATCGTGTTCAGACGTTCAGGAATATATGGATATATTTTTCGAAGATTCATGAAACGCTTACCTTCAAGTATTGAAAAATCCTCGCCAACAAAAGACGGAACAAGATCTCGGAAGGACGGATCTGTTTTGATATCATATAAATACAGTGCACCCTTCCCAATGACATTGGCCAGAATTGTCCCCATACCGAAGATATCTGCCCCAAAAGGGTTCTCGGGGAAAATGTAATTGTAGTCGAAATCAATCCAGCGATATGTTTCTTCTATCCTGTCCCAGAGGATATGATCCCAGCGGACATCGCCATGTACCAAATCATTATCATGGAGAAAGGTAAGTGCTTCAAGGCATTTAAGTGTGTCTGTCAGGATGGGTTTTAATTCTTTTGTAAAATAGTGTTTATGGTCACCGTTTAGTCGACAGACAAGCTGGTGGAGTGAGGGGCCTCTAATGAAATCAATTATTCGTACATTATTTTTTGCCCCATCGGTCGTCCATGTCCCATGCATAAAAAATGGATTATTACTTACGGCTTCAAGAACATCTGCTTCCTTTTGTGGACTGCGATAGAAGCGGACATAGATATCGCCGAGTTTTTGCCAGAATTCTTCGAAAAACACCAACTTGATAATTTTTATTTCTTTGGTGATCAAATTAGTTGTTCGTTTAACCCAGAATTTCTGGCTATCTTCCATTCCAAAACCTGATTCCCGTTCATCTCGGCTTATCCAGTAAGGAGTACCCTGAAGAAGAATGACATCACCCGGCTTCAGATTCATGAACTCTGAGGTGTCACAATGTATGGACATCCCGGGTCTTCTCTTTTTCCCCTGTTCCTCCATCTGACGTATGATATCCTGGTCTGTCATAGCATTACTCCCTAAATGTTGGGATTATGGGATACTACAAAAGTTTAACCGATTATATGTCGTATCTTTAACACCTTTTACCGTTCCATTATGATATTTTGGGCAGTACTTTACTTGAACGGTCAGCGCAGGGTATACCGTCAGAAGATTTGCTTTTATGGGAGTTTTCAGTGTAATGCACATTTTCCACCCTAACTGTTACCCACTCTCGCTTGCATATGCGCCTTCATATTCGATCCGCCATATTTAGGGTGTGGATGGAATCCATTGACTCACTGAAGGCTCGGTACGTTCAGGTAAAGACGCATCGGGAAGCAGGAGCAATTGATAGTTGAGCGCGAAAATGTCCCGCCAGTAATTTACGGCCAGCCTGGCTGCAACGAATCCGTGGGTGCGTGCCAGGAATGATCCGGCTGGGGTATATATATCCAGGCGAAACTTCCGTGTACCCGATATTTCGATATATGACAGGACATACATATAACCGGTATACTCCACGGACAGATCAAGGTAAGCGGTTGGTTTATCTATAAGCGGTACATAGTACGCCCCTTCCCCAAATTTAGGCACAGGATTGGCGCCAACATCAAAGGCCTGGATGCGATTGTTCCCGGTTTCCAGGATCAAAACCGTGCCATTGGCATCCAGGGCCGCCAGTGTGGGACCACTGAGCAAACCTTCCCGGGTACCCGTCCCTGAATAAACCTGGCTATAGGGTGCCTCATCATCGGAGCTTGACCCCGACGACAATTTCAGTACCTCGATCTTATCGGCAGCTCTATTAATACTGATAAGCTGGTTTGCAGGATGATAGAGCAGGGCATCGGAGGCGAAGGAAAACTTTCCCCAGGCCTTGTTTGAATTCGGGCCATCAAAAGAGGCGTTGTCCCCTCCTAATCGAATTTGCCGGACATGGTTGTGCGTGGGATCCACATAAAAGTTATGGTTTTTTTTCCCCATAAGATCGTAAACCATGCGCACCGGCCCGCTAAATCCACAGCCTGAATGAATATACTCGCTCTCCGGGTCCTGAGTGATGGAGATATTGGCAAACTGAGATAACTGGCCCACACCGCCTGTTCGGCAATTTGCCACCGCCGAGTTGTAAGCCTTCCAGGTATATCCCACCGCGGCATTCATCGTGCTGATGGTAATACCGTCTAACGCGCATAGCTGGCCGTCGTAGGGGTTACACCCACTGGGCATCTGGTTGTCGGGAGGCAAAGTTTGTGGTTGCCATTTGTGGTTGCCATCGGTATCCAGGACAATCACCTCCTTATGGCTGTATACCGTATCAGAGGTTAAGGGCACCTTGCATTCTTTGATGGTAATTTCCACGAGCAGTCCGCCTTCAGTTGATACATTATCGATGGGCCTGTGCTCCCCATTGCCGGCGAGCCATCCGCTTTTTGAATAAAAAGAGATAAAGATTGTTACTTCTCCCCCGATGGGAACGCATTCAAAGGTCACCTCAATCGGTTGCGTGACAGCGGTTCCCTGCATTTCCTCGGTGATGGTGTGCGGTGTTCCCTTATCGAATATCGCGGTTGCCGTGTAGTGGGTGGCGACCGCGGGAAATCCGGCGGGATCATCAGGATCGTGATAGACGGTCACCTTGATGTCATGGGTAAAAGTCAGCACACTGGCGTATGTCCTGGGTGACTGCGCAACCTGGCAAGAAGTTTCAGTTAGCTCGGCAATGGTCCCGATCGCGGTAACAGCGGCCAAAAATATGCCGATGATCGGAATGGCATTCTCCATTTCCTCTATCGTTTCACCTTCCATCAAGTTTTCCACAATCAGCTCATCCAACCTTTCGGCACCTTTATCCAGGAGTTTTTCGGCAATCTCAGGACCCATGCGTGCAAACGCCTCGGGTTCGTCATAGGTCATCGCCTTAAATGTACTCATGAAGAATTCGGCACCCATCTCAAGCACCCAGAGCAAGGTTTCATAGTTTTCCAGGTCTTTCTTTAACCCGGGAAGCCCTGCTGCAGCCGCCATGGCAAGGAAAAGCGCAGGTATAGAAAGATTAAAGATAGCCGTCATAATGACCCCGGCATCAACTGTGGCAGGATATTTAACAGTTCCCCGTCCCAACCCTCCAGCCAGAACCATAACGGAACTGGCTTGATCCGCCAAAGGGATTTTGAACTCGACAGACTGCGACTTAACCGGCATACCAAGGATGCAGAACTCGGGTTCAAGAATATCCACCAGCATGTCGTAGTCCCCGTTAAGACCTACCCCGCTCAATGGAAACGGGAATACCATCCCAGAGAATGTCAGGTTTTTCACCAGGATGGGATCCCCGTTGGGATAGAGAAAACGGACATACAGCCCCAGATACCGGACAAACCAGTTTTTGGCCTCGATGCCTATCTCTATGCGGCCCAATGAATCTTTTCCCACCTCAAGCACCTTGACAGAGTAGCCGTGACCGGGTGTCTGGTTGTCAAACTCATACTCAAAACCCTCATCCTCCTTTCCTTGAAGAGTACTGGTGCTCTGATCGACTGCGGGCGCGCCGTCATGCAGTGTCCATATGGCACCTTGCGTGGGATCTGTGGCCGAGGCGTCAAAACTTGCATCCTCCAGGGGATCGACATCTGTAATGTTGACCCCCAGGCTCGTGTCATTTTTGATGGATGTTAAAGACGAACCCATCGCCAGGCCTGCATAAGTATTGGTTGTAGAGGACCATTGCGGCATATATTGAAGATCACCGGTTTGGGAATTGACAGCCTGCTTACCGGTATTCGGATCCATTATAGGTGTTTGAGTAGCCCAGGTATCTCCCTGGTCGTAGAGCATTTCCGCCAGCGCCTTTGTGGAAGATTGGGTGGAGATAATGTCTATTTGAATATGCGCAGCACTGTCTGGATCGCCGGAGGCAGCTTCAGGATGACTGGCTACAATAGCTGTGGCATGATCATTCGTATCCTTGAACATATCCTCCCCCACCGGATCGGAAAACTCCGCCCGAATAGCCGGGGAAATGTCGTAGTTAGCCCATTTTACAGGAACCGGTGCTTCCTCCCCCAGTGCCGTTCTGATCTCATGTGCTTTCCACAAAGCACTCACGGGCAGATGATAAAAGAACATAGCCATGTCCCAACTTCTGTCTTTTTTCGATTTGTGTTTTCTTTTAACTTTTCTTTTAACATAACAGAGCTGGACAGCTTGGGAGGGCATAGGCAGCCTAACATGGTGAGTCATATGATGATCCGGTACAGTGTTCAGAATGGGGTATTTTTTGCGATAGCGGTCAAGCACCTTCGATGTAATGGGTTTTAGTTTACGGATTCTATGTCCGGCCACCAGCATAAAATTAAAGGCCGGTGTGTCCATGTGAGAAAAATTAAAAACAAAGATTCTTGATTCCATTTTGGATAGTGAATATTTATTTTTAGTTCTATCTCTAGCTTCAAGAAGGCTGGGACTTAACCCGACCAGTGCAGCTGTACCGGCGGTGTACTTGATAAAATCCCTGCGGGTAACCCCGTTTTTTTCAAGTTTTTCCAAGAGAGATAACGTTTCCCGGGTTAGTTCCTGTTTAATTATGGTGGATGCTTTTTTCATTCTAATTTATCCTTTTTTTGTATTTGCTACCAACTGAAATCCAAGCTGCTGCACCCCCCAGGGAGTTTGGCGATGTCGCTGGAAGAGGGGGGGGGGGCTTCTTCAATGGGTGTGAAAGGATCTTGCCACTTGGAGTCTGTGCATGGGCCATTGGTCCCATCAGGACATATATTGGCGTTAGTGGTCCAAGGAACTTCGGTTATACCATTGTACGTAGAGAACACACATCCAGTGCAGCTCCGATTATTTGCTTCACAATCAGCAAATTCCAGGTTTCCTGCAGGCAACTTGAATGCCATCAAGCCCCCTGAGCTTGACAAGAGATCAACATAGGCATTGTTAAATGAGGCGTTGGTCACTGTGGCATCGGTGAAATCAGCGCCCTGCAGAAACGCGCCGCCAAAATTTGCGACAACCCCGGTGATGGCGTCTTGACTCAGATCCGCATCAAGGAAAAGCGCTCCCAAAAGGACTGCGTGTTTAAAATTGGCGCCCTGGAGGGTGGCGTCGGAAAAATCGACCCCGGAAAGGTAGGCATCGGTAAAATTGCTACTGGTTAGCATGGCAGACTGTGCACTCGCGCACTTGCCGCTCCATTGGACGCCTGCACAGGAGCCCTGCCCCGAGCTATAAAAATTGGCATTTGACAGGTCAACCCCGGAAAGATCGGCCTGGGCCAGATTAGCATTTTTTAAGTAGGCCCCCTCAAGACTTGCGGCTGAAATCAGAGCGGACGATCTTAGGAGTTGCGCCCCGAAAAGATCGGCCTGCTCAAGATTTGTATAGTTCAGGTTAGACCCGTTTAATAAAGCACCTTCAAGGACTGCCTGTTGCAGGCTGGCTTTATTGAGATTTGTATTGATTAAATGTGAACAGACAGGAATGCCGTTTACGTCGGTAGCGCAGCCAAGATTGGCACCGTCAAGGAAGACCCCGGCCAGGCCTTTGGTTCCACTTAATATCGCTCCCGAGAGATCCAGCGGATTCGCTATGGTGGAGAGCGTGGCGCCGTTCCCGTTAAGAATGTTTGCACTGGTTAGGTCAAGATATCGCCAGACTGCAGGCTCTATGGTAGTTACATCGAGAGTGGCCCCGCTTACATCCAGCCGGCATGAGAAATCCCTTTTGATTTCCGGATCCGTATCAAAGCTGGCGGCGGACAGGTCGGCATTACTGAAACTTGTGCAGTACAGCTTTGAACCATTGGTGAAATCTGTCCCGGCCAGGACGGTGCCGGCCCCGGAAAAGGTCGCGTCCTCCAGATTGGCACCATGGAAGACTGTGTCGGTGAGCTTTGCTCCCGAAAAATCCACCCGGCTCAACTCTGCATCCGTGAAAATCGTCTTATTGAAGTTCCCATCAAGAAACACCGACCCGGTAAAATTCCCATCGGTCAGGTCCAAGGTACTGAGATCAATGCCGGTCAAAATGCAGTTCTCACAGGCATTTGTCATCAGAATGTACTGAGACAGGTTCGTTATCTTAAACGACGACGCAATTTTGCCGTTCTTGAGGCATGGGACATCCACTCCAACCCCCAGGGAGGTACCATCATAGTAGATATTCGGATACAAAAATGCCAGCGTGTCCGGCCCGACCCGCACGGAGGCAATCATGTCGTCACCAATCCCCAGTTGTTTGCCGGCAGCGGCATTGTAAATGGACAAATCCGGGACATCAGACCCAAAAACGATGGCAGGTCCCTCATAGTTGCACTCGGCAAAAAACGCCACCTCGCCGGCGTTGAGGGTCAGCTCGCTGCTGTCACACTGAAAGCCGCAATTGAACCCTTTATAATCCCAGGTGAACACCGAATAGGAGGGAGCATCTACTTCCCAAAACAAGGAGTTATCGCTTGCCAGTCTAATAGGTCCCGTTATCCAGTTACCAGGAGCAGTGTAATTAAGGCCCAGTTGCAATTGCCCATTTCCGAGATCTTTGATCCCAAACTGCGCTATTAAATATTCCCACCATTTGTCATCGTTATAGGCCCAGAAATTACCACTATCCACAACAGTACTTGTGTGAGAAACGAAATAAGCAAAAGTACCATTGCCGTCTCTGAATGTGTACTTTGGAACCCTAGCACCCTCGACCTCTTCCAGGAGCCATACTTCATGAGGACCGACGGAAGTTGCCGAGGCATTTAAAACGAAATTAGTTCCCACCGGAGTATTATCGGTAACGAACCGCCGGTTGGGCCCCCGCAGCGTCACAAAATCCGGAGCTGCGTACGGTTTATGGATGTCTCCCAGCAAGCGCGGTTGCTGGGGCTGGTGCAGAAACGCTTTCTTGCCTGCAGCATCAATGAGCGACCCGTCATGGAAAAGGTGCATGGTATATTTACCTGCCGGGATCGTGACGTCAGAACACTCATCCCCGCCATCATGATGCATCATAATGTTTCCAGACTTCCCCACAAGCTCAATCGCTTTTATGTAGGGTTCATCTTGCGGAATACAGAAGTTAAATGTAGCTGTTTCGGAAACCAGGTAGCGAATGGTGCTGGTGAGATACCCCACGGTATCAGTGGGTTCCGGTTCTAAATCGAATACAATGACCTGGCGGGGTTTTGCGTATAAGGTTGGATCTTTGGCAAAGTCTGCTTCTTCCAGCCAGGGCCTGGTATTTGTGGTCACGGTAGGGTCGCACGGACCGAGGGTGTCGTCATGATTCGTGAAGTGCCTCTTGGCACCCTTTGGCCTTACTGAGATGGTGTAAGCGTTATCCGGGTTGCCGGGTGGAACGTGGCAGATGGTCACCTTTTCGCGCGCTGCCGCCGGGTTTGGAGTTAGGATGTGAGAGGCCGCGTATAGCCCCATAGCCAGTACGAGCGATCCAGGCAAGCTCAACAGCCATTGGACTGTTGAGAAATTTCGCCTTTCTTTCATTTGCCTTCCTCCTTTAGGGTAGTTTGGATTTATGGCGGTCCCATTACTCTACGCATCAATATCCACTGACCATGAAAGCCTGAAAACAGTCTTCCGGATGTCGTCTCTCTTTATTGTCTCATAAATAAAAATACCGATCCGACACAGATCAGATATCATTCAAATCCATTATAATATATGTAACAAAACTCATGCCCGGAGGCGAAAAATAGCGCGCGAATTAATATTTATATGTAATTTCATGTGTTACACCCAATAACAGACTCGAAAAGCGTATAGCTAAAAATAAATTTTTTTTTGCCTTTTGTCAAGAAACAACTAAAAAAATTTAAAAATATGGCTGAATTTGAGTATAGGATATCATCATCGGATTTTTTTGCCGGGACACCATTCTTTCCCGGTGCACAAAGTGAAACTTTAGCGCCCAAAACAGGCACGATTGATATATCTTGCCAGATTACCAAGTCCGGTTTTATCATCAGGCTCAAATCACGGGTTACATCAAAGGAAAAGGTCATTTTTCTTTCTTTTGCCCCATCCTCCCAGCGGGCATGGAGCATGGGGGTTTTAAAAACGCTGTCCGTATATACACCCGAGGATGACCAATTACCCTCAACCGAAATATGCAGAGGAATCATAGGAAGAAGAGTACCTGTGAGGCATGCGGCGCCTATTGTGCCTTTTTTCGTGTTTCATTCCCAAATACAAAGACCAATGAAGTCCCAGGCGGTATAGTCCCAGTTGACATGACCCTCTTTTCAACAAACTCCCAAAGATTTCCGATGAATGACATCGCTTTTTCCTCTATAAGTGGTGGCATATTTGTTGTGGGTGGAGAGTGGGTTCTTGAGGACGTGTTTGGAGCAATATTCTTTAAATATACGGGTGGCGATAATACATGGACTCAGGATACTGAAGTTCAGGCTACTAAGATTGATCAGGATTCAGACAAAAAATTTTCTGAGAGTATAGAGGCAGTGAATTGCCCTGGCCCTTATAATGACCAATTTGTAGCATTTGGACCTCCAATTTATACAAGTACTAGCGGTCGTGAATGGACGAAACGGACAGGATACTTACAAGGGTATAAGCTTTATGATATCGCTTATGGTGATACGATATACGTTGCAGTTGGTTCTCAAGGCTATGTCCTTACTGCTATTGCGTACAATGAATGGGATGTTAAAGACTCTAAAACAATTTTCGATCAAGACCTGTTGCATATCGTCTATGCTGATGCTGACAAGAAGTGGTTTTATGTATTTACCGCGTCGGATACGTTTTACACTTCTGCTGATGGCAAAAGCTGGGAGAAAAAGATGGGCGCTCCAGAAAAGATTTCTTCGGTAATAGACCTCAAAACGCTCACCGAATAATGTTTATAACGCGATATATGCACAATATTTTGAATGCAAACGCGGGGACATATTTAGACTGGTCCATCTCAATCTGATAAGAGATTGTTTAAAAAATATATTCATATAGCCCAGACAGTTTTTAAACTGCTTTCCGCATTGCCACAAATTGATTCCTGGGACCCACGCCCATAATACAAAAATAACATGGCCTCAATACGTTCGGGCCTTCACCAGGGTGAGTCCTCCGTGGGGTTGACGGCTCGTTTGCCTACGGTTACTATGCCCGCTGCTGACTTCTCCCATACGATCAGATCAGGCCACCCTGCCCTAGCAGTGGAGCCACTGTCTTCCGAGGCAGCGTCACAGGTACCCCGTTGTGATAACACTATGCCCTTCGCCTCTATCTGACTGCTGTCCAGGTCATGCTGGAACAGGTTTGTGTGGCGCAACATGATCACTGGCAAAAAACATCCCGCAAGGCCGCATTATTGTGGAACCGGATCATTTGCGAGAAAATCTTATTCAAGGAGATCGAAAATGGTTAACCTGAGCATTGATGATCAAATAACCATAATCAGGCAAGGTACACTGCTTATCTAAAAAAGATGAGACAACCAGATTTTGTTCAATACGCCCTGTTTTTTTTGCTCAGCTTTGCACATATCATAAATATATGTTATTCTATGCCGCATTTTAAAATTTGGGGTTTTTGGGTTACGATCGGGAGGTGGGGCATGTCAAAAGCAGAGAATGGGCAGGGTGTTGATGGTTCTGTAAGTTTTAGCGCACTTACAAAGGATGAAGATATGTACCGGGCAGTCCTCGAGAATACAGGGACAGGAACAATCATTATCGATAACGATATGACTATTCTGTATGTGAATGCACACTTTGAATACATGACCGGCTACAACCGCAGCGAGATAGAAAACAGTATGAAGTGGCCCCAGTTTGTCTTCACCGATGATCAGGACCGGATGAAGCGGTATCACAATGAGAGACGAAAGACCCCTGAGCTCATTCCAACCGAATATGAATGCCGTATTGTCGATAAGTCCGGCGCCCTGAAGTATATTTATATGAAAGTGGGGATGATACCCGGAACGACAAAAAGTATCGCTTCGTATATGGATATTACAGAGCGAAAACATGCCGAGGTCCGGCTCATGGAGAGTGAGTCAACGCTGTCAGCCATTGTGGAGACCTTTGAGGGCTTTATTTACATCACCACCGTTGACCATCGCTTGGAATTCATGAACAGGGCCCTGATAGACTACAGCGGGCGAGACGCTGTGGGGGAATTGTGCTACACCGTTATTTTCGGATTGGATAGCCCCTGTCCGTGGTGCACTGACAGGAATGTCTGTGAAGGTAAAACGGTACGCTGTGAAGTGAAAAACCCTGTGAATGACCGCTGGTACTATTCCGTGCGGACACCGATTTATAATCGTGACGGACAGGTGGAAAAAATACAGTCGATTCTTATCGATATCACCGACAGGAAGCACACCGAAGAGGTCATTGCAGAGAACGCAAGACTCTTGCGTCGTGAAAATACCAGGCTCAGTTCAGCGATAAAAGAGCGGTACACGTTCGGCGATCTCATCGGGAAAAGCTCTGTGATGCAGGAGGTGTATGAATTGATCCTGAAAGCGGCATCCACCAACGCACATGTGATGATTAATGGTGAGTCTGGAACAGGGAAGGAGCTGGTTGCCCGGGCGATTCATTTGATGAGCGATCGAAAGGGGATGCCGTTTCTCCCCATTAACTGTGGTGCAATAAGTGAGACGATCATTGAGAGTGAGTTCTTCGGATACAGAAAAGGGGCTTTTACCGGGGCTGATAAAGATAAGCAGGGGTTCCTGGATATCGCGGACGGCGGTACCCTGTTTCTCGATGAGATCGGGGAAATCGCTCTCTCGATGCAGATTAAACTGTTACGGGTGATTGAAGACGGCGGATACACCAGGGTCGGAGGGTATCAGGTGTTAAAACCCAATATTCGGATCATTGCCGCCACCAATCGAAATTTGCAGGATCTGGTTCGGAAAGGTTTGATGCGTAAAGATTTTTATTATCGTATTCATATTATTCCAATTATGCTGCCCCCGCTCAGAGATCGCAAAGAGGACCTCCCCCTGTTGATCGACCACTTTATGTCGCAGTTCGAAAACGGAAGGCCGCTGCCCCCTGTGACCGACGCTATTATGGATGCGTTTAAGCGGTATAATTGGCCGGGTAATATCAGAGAACTTCAGAATGTGCTGAAACGCTATACCACCTTGAATGAGATTGTGTTTATGGACTCTGTGGAAAAGGAAGCTGTGACCATCCCTATTGTCGAATCCGAAAGAATTGGTGGCGGTACCGATCTTGCGGCAGCCCTTGAGACGTTTGAAAAACGATTGATCCTGGAGACACTGGAAAAAACACGTTGGAAAAAGGGTGAGGCTGCCGACATTCTCGGAATCCACAGAAAAACCCTCTTTACTAAAATGAGAAAATTCGGGTTGAAATGACCTCTATGTGTGGTGTATTGCCCTAAAGATTATCAGCCCCCCCCCAGTCTTACCCGTTGCAATATACCGGTCAAGGGGTGGGTGGGGGGGGCTGAGTTTGAAATCATTGACGACTGATCACGGCAAGTTCCAGGGGATCAAATATTATTCCTCACTTTTGTCTTGTTTACAATGTACTTTGGGGCGCACCCAATCAGCATACTTCGTTCCATCTTGAAGTCATACACGCAGGTGCATTTGCATGTTGGATCATCCCCGCACACGTCATCGTAGCATCCGCAATGATAGTTCTGACGGGCTGCCGTCGAGTTTGGAGTTAGGATATGAGAGGCCACGTATAGCCCCATAGCCAGTACGAGCGTTCCAGGTAAGCTCAACAGCCACTGGACTGTTGAAAAATTTCGCCTTTCTTTCATTTGCCTTCCTCCTTTAGGGGCGTTTGGGTTTATAGCGGTCCCATTACTTTACGTATCAATATCCACTGACCATGAAAGCCTGAAAACAGTCTTCCGGATGTCGTCTCTCTTTATTGTCTCTTAAATAAAATTACCGATCCGACACAGATCAAATATCAGATATCATTCAAATCCATTATAATATATGTAACAAAAATCGTGCCCGGAGGCTAAAAATAGCGCACGAGTTAATATTTATATGTAATTTCACGTGTTTGCACCAATAACAAGTTCGGAAAGCTTATGGACATATATCGTATTTTTTTTTTGCCCCATCCTCCCAGCGGGCATGGAGCATGGGGGTTTTAAAAAAAACGCTGTCCGTATATACACCCGAGGATGAGCAATTACCCTCAATCGAAATATTAGAAATGTTCTGATTGGCATTGCTCACAGGATAGGGCATCCACAGATCCGCCGCTTTATCATGGCCGTGTCCTGACAGATCAATGGTCATGGTAATACGGTGGATAACCAGGTTTACTCATCATTCGGACATCAGAGTTCCGGTTTTGACCCTACCTTCTTTAAAAAAGGTTGAATCCAATAATAATCAACTATAAATTCAAAAAGTTATATCATTTGGCATACTTCATGGGCTATAATCAATAGGAGTGACAATCAGTATTTATTTAGGAGACCGAAATATGCAGAGGAATCATAGGAAGAAGAGTACCTGTGAGGCATGCGGCGCCTGTTGTGCCTTTTTTCGTGTTTCATTCCCAAATACAGAGACCAATGAAGTCCCAGGCGGTATAGTCCCAGTTAACATGACCCTCTTTTCAACAAACTCCCAAAGATGCATGAAAGGGACTGAAACCAGAACCCCGCGATGCATTGCCCTGGAAGGCAAGGTAGGGTTCCATGTCAAATGCAGAATTTATGAAAATCGTCCCTCCACCTGTCGAAGATTTAACCTGTCCTGGAAAAATAATACCGGCAACCGGCTGTGCGACCAGGCAAGAGGAGTTTTCGGTCTCCAAGCCTTTTCACAATATTGACTCCCGGGAAAATAGGTTTCAGATGTAACACAAAAGAGCGCACCCGTTTACAGGATGCACTCTTTTGCATAGATCCCTATCTGTCTTTTTTATTCAGCCTATTTTTCCCGTTCAACTATTAAGGCAAGCCCCTGGCCGCCGCCGATACACAGGGTGGCCAGACCATATCTCAGATCCCTGGCCTCAAGTTCATACAAAAGCTTTGTCACAATGGCACCGCCGCTGGCTGAAACCGGATGGCCCAGGGCAATGGCGCCGCCATTAACATTCACCTTATTGATATCCATATTCAGTTCACGCATGCAGGCGATGGCCTGGGAGGCAAAGGCCTCGTTCAATTCAATCAAATCGATATCATCCATGGTAAGCCCTGCTTTTTCCAGGGCCATTTTGGTAGCCGGAATGGGACCAATACCCATGTACGCGGGGTCCACCCCCACCGATGCATAGGAAAGGATGGATGCCATGGGCTCAATACCCAGTTCATCGGCCCTGTCCTTTGACATGATCACCAGGGCAGATGCCCCGTCATTCATTCCGCTGGCATTGCCGGCAGTCACAGACCCGCCCTTTTTAAATGGAGCTCTCAGCTTTTGCAGGGTTTCAATGGTGGTTCCAAACCTTGGGTGCTCATCTGTGTCAAATATTTTGGGATCCCCTTTTCTCTGGGGGATTTTTACGGGAACAATCTGATCTTTGAACTTGCCTTCCTTAATGGATTGCTCGGCCAGGTTCTGACTTCTCAGTCCAAAGGCATCCTGGTCTTCCCGGGAAACATCATATTTTTCCGCCACATTTTCAGCTGTCTCCCCCATGGTATTTCCGCTCAGGGGGTCAAACAGGATGAGCTGATCCATGAGCTGGCCATGTCCCAGGCGATATCCCCATCTTGCTTTTTTCAGCATAAAGGTAGCATTACTCATGCTTTCCATACCACCAGCCACAATGATGTCGGCATCACCGGATTTGATTACCTGGGCAGCCAGGGTAATTGCCTTGATACTGCCGGCACATGCCTTGCTGATGGTAAACTGGGGTTTTTCCTCTGGGATGCCTGCCTTGACCGCCACCACCCGGGCGGAATTAATGGGAAGATCTCCGGTTCTGTATCCGGAAGCATAAATCACTTCATCAATCTGATCACCGGTCAGCCCGGCTCGTTTAATGGATTCTTTAATGGGGATAGGACCGAAATCTATATCGCTCAATGGGGCAAGAGATCCGCCGAAACCGCCGATTGCCGTCCTGCATGCACTGACTATAACTACTTCTTTCATCTGTCCTCCTGAAACATTAAATAACTAAACGTACTTTTAATATAGCTTTAATATAGCTGTATTATAAAAGCATCCCCGTGTCAACATAAAACATGGAAAGATCCCCGGGCAAAGAGTTATCTGCTTTATGCTAATCTGTTTTCAAGTATTTCCAGAACCTGGGCACTCATTTTAGCGGCCCTGTGCTTCAAACTTTTTGCCCTGTCCAGGGTCTCGTTTTTATAGGTTTCATCTTTGATGTCCGCCATATTGATCTCAACATTTTTATAGGCACCCCAGATACCCATTTCAAGAGCTCTTGCCCCCACCTCAACATCGGACCGGGAAGCGATATTGCCCAGGCGTGCCGTTTCAACCATGGCATCCCAGGCCTGGTCCCCCAGGATCATGGTTGACAAGGGGATGTCAATGGCCTTTTTAAGACCCTCCTGAAGCTGTTCCTCTCTATGGGCCTTTTCTTCATCGGTTCCCTGGGGCAGGCCCAGGGCAGCCACATAATCATTAAAGGCATTGGTATCGGCATCAATCATTGGGATCAGGGCATTGGCAGCTTCATGGAGGGGCGGCACCAGGGTTCTCATTTTGGCATCCACATCCTCAAACTTTCTAACCCCCAGGGTGAGCTTGGCCACCATGGAGCCAAGCCCGGCTCCTATGGCGGCGATGGCGGCAGAAGCTGACCCGCCGCCGGGTGCAGAACTTCTCCTGGCCACCTCCTGGATAAAATCTCTGACAGTCAGGCTTGCCAGGGGCTCCTCCCTCTCTTGGGCAATGATGTATTCAATAATTTTTTCTTTTGGGTTAAAGGGGGCCACTGAATTTAGACCCAGCCGTTCAATGGCCAGGCGAATCTTCTGGTCCTCATCCAGTACAAAAAGATTCTCCTTTTCGATATAATAATCAGCCGCCTTAAGCATGGCATCCAGGGGAACCACCCCAACTATTTCAGATCCTGTAACAGCTACCTTGAGCCCTGCTGCCTCTTTTTTTACCTCTTCAAACAGAACATGGGGAGGGGTGACCAGGTAATTGTTCAGATTCACCGTGACCTGGGCCAGGTTATAGTCATCCACATACCAGCCCATGCCCTTGACATCCTTGAACAATCCGGGTTTGTCCGTTCCCCGCCCGGCTTCCCTGAGATTCAGGGCAATTCTATGGGCCTGGTTGGGGGTGGACAATAGATTAACATTATAGGCAATGAGAAAACCCCTCGCACCTGTGACCGTAGCTCCCCATTGGGGAATGAATTCGGCCGGTCCAAAATCGGGTTTCCATTCAGGCATACCAATGCGTTCTCTAATGCCCTCGTACTGCCCCTCCCGGATCTGGGGCAGCTTTTTACGATAATCCAGGGTGCCTGATTCCTCATAAAGGTAAATGGGAATATTGATTTCCTCGGCTGCCCGTCTCCCAAATTCCCTGGAAACGGCCACACATTCTTCCATGGTTACATTGGCCACCGGAATAAAGGGACAGACATCCATGGCCCCCATGCGATGGTGCTCGCCTGTATGGGTTTGCATGTCAATGCGCTGCCTGGCCACCCGGGCAGAATTCAGCGCCCCTTCCACAACCGCTTCCGGACTTCCCACAAAGGTGTAAACGGTCCTGTTGGTGGATTTTCCCGGATCAACATCCAAGAGGCTTATCCCCGGTGTATTTCGGATGGCCTCGGTGATGGCTTCAATGGTTTCAATATTCCGCCCTTCTGAAAAATTGGGGACACATTCGATGATTTTTTTCATAATCTTCTATATTCCTAATATGGGTTTACTGACAATTATTACCCCTCTATTTTATCAGAAAAAAACCAGCTTGTATATACATGTATACATCCTTTCATACCATAAGTCCTGCCTTAGTAAAAATATTTCGATTTGACTATTTTTTTGCATTACATGAATTTATATTGTAATCTGATTTTTAATTGACGCAATAAATGTGATATGGTTGAAATAAAAAAAAATTAAAACAGGTTGCAATAGTATCGTATGACCCTGTTTATACGAAATAGATGATATGAGAATGATAAAAAACATCAATTTACAAACCAACTTACTTTATAATGGCAGAAAACAAACCTTATAAGGAGCTATATAATGAAAGTACTCATTGTTTTAACCTCACACGAGCAACTGGGTGATACTGGCAAAAAAACAGGCTTTTGGTTTGAGGAATTTGCCAGCCCTTATTACCACTTGATAGATGCGGGTGTGAAAGTTACGCTATCCTCACCGCTTGGCGGTCAACCGCCGCTTGATCCGAAAAGTAATGAACCTGATTTTCAAACCGGTGATACTCGCCGATTTGACGATGACCAGGCTGCTCAGAATGAACTTGCGAACACTGCTAAATTAGCAGAAATGAAAGTTGAAGATTTTGATGCAATATTTTATCCCGGTGGGCATGGTCCACTATGGGACCTACATAATGACAAAGATTCAATTGCGCTGATTGAAGAATTTATTGCTGCCGGGAAGCCTGTAGCGACCGTGTGCCACGCACCTGCTGTGTTGTTAAAAGCTAAAGATCAAAATGGCGATCCGTTGGTCAAAGGTAAAAAAGTTACTGGTTTTAGTAATTCTGAAGAAGCTGCAGTGGAATTAACGGATGTTGTGCCCTATTTGGTCGAAGATCAGCTTATTGCAATGGGCGGACTGTACCAAAAAGTTGAAGACTGGAATTCGCTTGCCATTGTTGATGGTTTGATTATAACAGGGCAAAACCCTGGTTCGTCAGTTGCTGTTGCTGAAGCTTTGGTAAAAGCGCTTTAGTGCATCAACAGATTTATAATGCACCTGGGGACACAGTTTCCAACAGGTGCAGAATTTACAGCGAAATGAGCATCCCCTGCTGGTGGTCACCGGGACGGTTTTACGAAGATACGGGTCAGGAATTTTGTTCCAGTCAACGCAGGATCTATC
>PIVS01000846.1 GCA_003353855.1 Desulfobacteraceae bacterium | reverse complement strand
TTCTTTAAAAATCTTTTTAGGGTCTGCCAATAACTTTGCCTTAAAATCATCCTCTTCAAAAGCTTTTGCAACTAACTTACCGTATGCTTTTTCAAATTGTTCTTTGTCCATTCTTTTGCTCCTTTTTTTAAATGTCAGTGCAAATTGTGCCAGATTTTTTCAAAGATCAAGCCCATGGGTAGAGGGCCGGATTGCACGGCGTAGTATCATCGCTGTAATATTAATTAGCTTTAGGTGATCAGTGAACTTCGAGAGTCAAGGTAACCTGCATCATTATGGCTTCAATTTTTACCGGAAAACGGTTGTGATTTGTATAGGTATCTTTAAATTTTTTCACTGTGGACTATGTCTTCCATGAGAAGGCAAGTCAAGAGTTCGGTACACAAACTTTCATTTTTTCAATAAATTTCACACCGCCATATATGGTATCATCAAATCCTCTATCTCTTTAAAATCATAATTTGAGTATATCAATTCGTTGGGCTCGACCGGTCCCTTTTGTCCTACTGTATATAATAAGGATCCTTCCTTTCGATTAAAATCATCTTTCCACCGCCCTCGGTCCAGTCAAAGATCTCGGGGTTATCAATGGAATTGATGGTAAGCTCTGCACTAAAAACCAACTCCATTTTTACCGGACATCACCAACCCCTCAAAGTGTGGATATTGTGCCTTTATTTTAAGGAAGGAGCCTTCATGATCACCCACATCAGGACCAGGGCCATGAAGGTCCGGGAGGAAAACGTGGCAATACCGGCTCCGGTGAGACCCAGGGCAGGCGTCCCGAGATTTCCATATATAAAGACCCAGTTCACAACTATATTGACCAGGTTGGCCAGAAGCGTGATGAACATGGCAGGTTTCAGAAAACTGATGCCTTCGGCAAACTGGTGGAAGGACTGAAAGAGCATCAGGGGGCAGCATGGAAAAACCCAGCACCACTCCGCAGTCCTTGTCCCTTCCCGCACCGGAGGCCATGGCTGTCAGCAGGCCAATTTATTATGTTTTTGATCCTGAATGGACAGGTTTATACTGATTTTTTGTTTGAGATATCAGGTTTCTGGAGCGCTGTTATTTTTTGAAATAATTTTTGTGTTTTTACCAGAAAGGATTCCATTTCATGGGGATTGACAGGGGTTGTCGAAGGTGATTTATGGGTGAGGGGATCCACCATTTTTCCATTTTTCTTCATGCGAAAACACAGATGGGGGCCAGTGGCTAATCCTGTCATTCCCACATGCCCGATGACCTCTCCCTGCGGTATTCTTTTATTCTTTTTCATGCCCTTGGCAAATTTGCTCATGTGGTAATATCGTGTGGTGTATCCATTATGGTGACGGATAATGACATGATTTCCCATGGTTTTGCTGTATCCGATTCCCGTGATGATGCCGTCTCCCACTGTTCGTATTGGCGTACCTATTGAGGCCGCATAATCCACTGCCGGGTGGGAGCGAACCTTTTTTAATATGGGATGCATTCTTTTGGGGGTAAATTTGGATGAAATCCGTGAGAAGGCAAGGGGTGCCTTTAAAAATGCTTTTTGAAGAGAGTTTCC
>PIVS01000845.1 GCA_003353855.1 Desulfobacteraceae bacterium | reverse complement strand
TGCAGTTCCTCTAATACCACCATGCCGCGGCCAAACCCGTATCTTAATACGACCTGGAGGAGAATGACCAGAATCAGCAGACCGTTACCCCACATGACAATATGCCCGATGTGTTTGATCAATTTCTCTGCTGTATCACATAATCTGTCTGACAGCCCCTGGGTTTTTTGTGTCATAAAAGCACCTTTGGAAATTAGATGTGCCAATTCATTAAAGCTGTGCCAGGAAAATTGATTTTTCCCGGCACAGCAGTTCAATCTATGAGCCTGAGATCAGCTGGGAATTATTTATCAAGTCCCCTGGGCAGAAATGCATGCTTGGCCCACACAGCATACTCGGCTCTGAATGCACTTAAATCTTCCCATGCTTCCTTGAAAAACGGGCTGATTGTGGATAGGTCTTCGGCAACTTCAAACCAGGCATTTTCAAAGGCTGCCAAAAGTTCTTTTGAGTAATACTTGTTCTGAACCCCGTGTTTTTCAACATTCTCAGCCATTGCTGCGGCCTGGATGGATTCGGTAAAGGCAAAGGCATCGGCAGTTGCAGCCTTGCAGATTATTTCCAGAAGCATCTGCTGGCTTTGGCTCATGCCGTTCCAGGTGTCTTTGTTAATAAGCAGTTCAAACAGAGTGGACTGCTGATGCCAACCGGGAAAATAGTTCATTTTCGCAATTTTGTAGAATCCAAGCTTTTTATCAATGGCCGGCATGGAAAATTCTGTTGCATCAATGGCATTCTTTTCAAGGGCTGCAAAGATTTCACCACCGGGTATCAGGGTCACCGATGCGCCCAGTTTCTGAAGGACCTTGCCTCCAAGGCCGTAATATCTGATTTTAAGCCCTTTGAGGTCATCCACAGTATTAATTTCTTTTTTAAACCATCCGCCGGTTTCAGGAGCAATAATACCGCATCCAAAATTTCAAAGGGAGCCACAAGTTTGCCTGGTTCATAAATTTTCATTTTCAGACTTCCGTTACTGACAATGGAAATTCTTTCCGCCACCCAGGTTGTAGTGGTGCCAAGACCTGGCAATGCAGAAGCATATGTTGTGGGAACCTTTAATAATACAGGTTTTTCTTTTGCCAACAACAGATTAGATGAAAATAACAATGCTAAAAAAATAATCAGGGAAAAAATTGAAATAGATCTTTTTTTCATTTTGTTTTCCTTTTTGATGGATTTAATCCTATAAACACTCCGGGTTATGGGTTTTTGTTTAGTAGGTAAGTACAGCCCCCCCGTCAAAGAGAAGATCCCCGCCAATAAGATATCTGGCATGCTTGGAAAAACCCAGAAGGATCAAATTAGCCACCTCTATGGGGCTCATCATTTTTTTGATCCGGGAGCTTCCCATCATGACATTTTCGATCACTTCTTCTTTGCTGATACCTCTTTGTTCTGCCTGGGCGGCTATCTGTTTTTCAGCCAGGGGCGTTTTTACAAATCCTGTGCTGACCGTAAATGATCGGATGGACCCATTTCCTTCGGCTGAGATCGACTGACTCAAAGCCCTGAGTCCAAATTTGGTAATATTGTAAACCGGTTTATTCACCGTACAAAT
>PIVS01000844.1 GCA_003353855.1 Desulfobacteraceae bacterium | reverse complement strand
GCTTCATTGATCATGGGGCAGAGGATGCGGTTGACGGCAAAGCCCGGGGCTTCTTTTACCTCAATGGCGGTTTTCTTGATTTTTTCCACAAAATCCTTGGCAATATTCAGGGTGTCGTCGGAGGTTGCAAATCCCCGGATCAACTCCACAAGTCTCATAACCGGCACGGGATTGAAAAAATGCATGCCGATGACCTTTTCCGGGCGTTTGGTCACACTGGCCATCTCGGTGATGGAAAGACCCGAGGTGTTGGAGGCAAAGAGGGTCTCCTTTTTACAGATATTGTCCAGCTCCTGGTAAACCTGCTTTTTGATATCCATGATTTCGATGATGGCTTCAATAACCATGTCGGCGTCCTGGGCAGCCATGGTCAGGTCGGTGGTACCCGTGATCCTCTCCATGACCTCGTCGGCTGTGGCCTGATCCATTTTACCCTTGGATACGGCACGGTCAAGGTTGCTGCTGATCCCGGTGATTCCGTTTTCCACAAACCGATCTTCCATATCCCGGATCGTGACCTCAAATCCAGCTTGAGCCGCAGATTGAGCAATTCCGGCTCCCATGATGCCGGCACCCAGTACACAAATCTTTTTAATTTCCATGTGACTTCTCCAATTAGTAATGTTTTTAATTATCAAGTTCTAATTATCAGACACCGCATAAACCATGCCAGGGGTGAAGCGCCTTTAACACCGGGCAATGGAAAAAAAACGATAAGAACGCGACAAGTTTTCTGTGCCAGGGAAAAGAATTTTCTGTCCTATTCTCCGGCTTTCATATAAACTGGCAAATAGAATAGAAAAGGAGGGGTCATGAGAGTTGTACAAAAGGGCATTGATGAAAATAAAATTGACGAAAAGATTTTTTTCAGGGAAGCCACATTAAAACTCTGCTCAAGCCTGGAGATTGAACGGGCCCTCCACCAATTCCTATTGTATATCCGCAGGTTTATTCCGGCCGGCCAGGTGGACTTCCATGTGTACCACAAGGATGCCGGCATCGTGGAAACCGTTGCCCATGCCACCCCTGCCGGAGGAGAAGCCATCTCCATGAAAATCCCCCTGTCAGCCAGGGGCAACCGTCAAATCCAAGAGCGGCGGCTGGTCCGGGTCCGGCTCATAGAGCGCCTGGGGGATGATCCCATCACAGGACCTGTGGCAGACAGACTGGAAGTCTGGGACCTCTCCGCCGTGGTCATGGACCTGGTGCTGGAAAAAACCATGCTGGGAATTTTCAGTGTGTTCAACAATGGCAAAGAAAAATTTTTACCCGCCCATGTCCGCCTGTTAAGCCTGCTGGACAAGCCCTGTGCCATTGCCCTGACCAATAGCTTAAGATATCGGGAATTAAAAAATCTCAAGGAAATGCTGGCCGATGACAATCGATATCTCCAGGAGGAGTTAAACAAAATAGCCGGGGAAAAAGTGATTGGTGCAGGCCAGGGCTTAAAACAGGTCATGGAAATGGTTCACCAGGTCTCCCCCCTTGAAAGCCCGGTCCTGCTGCTGGGGGAAACCGGCACGGGCAAGGAGGTAATTGCCAATGCCATCCACAATCTTTC
>PIVS01000843.1 GCA_003353855.1 Desulfobacteraceae bacterium | reverse complement strand
CAAGGAGATGTTCTTTCCTGCGGGGATCTTGATTTTGAGGTCATTGATGTGCCCGGGCACTCTTCCTGCTCCATGGCCATTTATATCCCTAAAGAAAAGGTGCTTTCCGCCTCTGACTCCGCGGGAATCATTTATGGGGATATGGTGTTTGCTGCAGCCAATTCCAATTTTGATCTTTACCAGGAAAGCCTGAAAAAAATGGCCGAATACGAGGTGGCAATTCATCTTTTCGAACACTATGGGGCCCTGATACAGCCAGCCGGCAATAGATTCATGAAACAATCCATGGCAGATACCGTGACCATGAGACAGATGGTTGAAGAGATCTACGACAGCACCCGGGACGAACAAAAGACGGTTGAAGCGCTGCTATCTGCGGTTTCAAAAACAGTCCCGGGCTATTTTCTGCCCAAAAAGGTCATGGCCTTGGTTCTGGGCCAGATGACACGGTTCATTGCAAAACAGCATTCGGCAAAAATAAAAAGCGGATAGGCGGCGTCTAAAAATTGCTTGAAAAATAAACCCGGTGCCGGCCTTGCAAAGCCAGCCCCGGGATAGGCTTTTTTTGCAAAGGCTTTGTACTTTTGGTTGGCCTGGCTTTCTCCAGCAAAGGCATGTTTTAAATTTTCATTGGTTGTTGCCATGTTTACCTCCTGATATGGTTTTAAAAAATATTTTGAATAAAAATAACCCGGCAGCTTGTGCAATTGATTTTGATAAGTGGGATTGGGATAAGAGTACCAGATTAAGATCAACCCCTTTTTCAATGTTTTCCAAGACGTAACTACCCCATACCAATCTAAGTTGTTATTTTCCCCTTTATGGCAATTTAAGACTATCTGAAAAACTCCCCTAGCTGTGAGAAAATCCAACCTGAAACAAGGAACCCAATTTTATTATTGTTATAAACAATAATAAAATTGGGTTTTAAACGGCAAAGGGATTTTAGGAAAAATGATTCTCCCCCGGTATGACAGGCAGTTATGTTGTCCCACCCGGTTTCCTGAATTATCATTTATCCCCCCCCTCCCGGATCAGGCCCTGGACATGAATTTTTTTGTTTCGGTATTGACCTTGACCATTTCCCCTGCCTCAAGATATTCCGGGATCTGAATCTCAACCCCGTTTGAAAGGGTTGCGGGCTTGGTCCTTGCGGTTGCACTTGCTCCCTTGATGCCGGGAGCTGTTTGCGATATTTCAAAAACAAGGGTCAATGGAATTTCAATGGAAATCATGTTTCCATCAATGATAAGGGCAACTAGATCTTCCATCCCATCTGTGATCCAGACAAGTTCATCTTCTATTGCATCTGCTTCTACCATGTACTGGGAATACTCCTGGCTGTCCATGAATACATGGAGGGCGCCGTCGGGGTATAGATATTGTACAGGTCTTTTCAGGAGGGCCACCTCGTTGAGCATATCGTTTCCCTTGTAGGTCTCCTCATATTTTTGTTTGGTCTTGATGTTGTTGAATCTGATTTTGTAAAGGGTTACAGCTCCCCTTGCCGAGGGAGTTCTTACATCGATATGTTTAACCATGTAGGCGTCATCGTTTATTTC
>PIVS01000842.1 GCA_003353855.1 Desulfobacteraceae bacterium | reverse complement strand
GCGGGCACACCGATAAAAGATGAGATGAGGTTGGTAATACCTGTGGCTTTGAGGTCTTTGTTCATATCAAGATCTCTGCCGGCAATGATTTCAATTCCGCTTGAATTAAGCAGAAAAGAGATTGCACTCAGGACAACAATGGTGACGATGCTGCCCACATGCTTTAAAATAAGGGGCCAATCAACAAGAGAAAAATCCGGAAATGCGGCTGCCTTCCAAAGGGCACCATCGGGAAGGGGGCCCAGAAGCCAGCCCTGTGTTTTCAGATCTTCAATGGAAAATCCCATGAATCTTGCAGCCAACAAAAACAAAACAATACTTGCCAGGATCACCCCTGGGGTAATCATCATATTTTTAGGATAGCGGCTGGTCAACACCAGCAGGATTATACTGAAAACAAGGCCAAGGCCAAGGGGCAGGAAATCAACCTGGCCAAAAAAGGAGGCCAGATTGACAATTTTCAACCCAACCCCCGTGGAAACCTGAACGCCGCCGGTGAAAAGCAGCCATCCCGTGGCCGCCAGAAATCCCCCCAGAACTGGATAGGGGATAAACCGGACAAGGTTTCCCAATTTAAAATGACCCAACAATAAGAAACAGATCCCCGTTAAAACGGTTGAAAGGGCAATGGCCGTAAAAATATTGGCAAAAAGAGCTTCAGGAGATGCAGTTACAAGCAATTGGGCAAAGGACACCGCTATGACAGCCGAGATGGCAGCCGGAACATCCTGGACACTGCCGATACTCCCGGCATAGGTAGAGAACAAAGACAGCATGATGCTTATGCCGCAGGCTCCCAGCAGCAGCAGCGCCACATATGTTCCAAAATATTGGGGGCAGGTTTTGGTAAAAATCAAGGTGGCATAGGAGACCATGAAGCTGGTGTTCAAAATTCCAAATATACCGGCAGCAGTCAAATCAGATACAATCGATTTTTTACCGGGTACCGAAGATTCGTTCTGGGAATTCATTTTTTAATTAACACCTTTTTTAGTATTGGGTTTTATTTATCTCCTACGCTGTAACATCCTGATCTAAAGAATTCTGACAAAGTATTAGTAGCCGTTTTCTTGAATTAGGATCAATTCCGGCAATAAAAGGACCTTCATGGTCCAGCAGACGCACCGGGTTCCCATCAAAATCGATCACGTCGCCTCCTGCATTGCGTAACAACAGTATACCGGCAGCAAGGTCATAGGGACTCGATTTCTTTTTTCCCCAGAGATTCACATAGCCAAAGGTTCCTTTTGCAGCCTCAAGGAGTGCATGGGCCGGTGATCCGCCTGGGCTCCTGATCATTCTAATGTCCCCCTTCTCCCATTGAGTGTAAAAGCCGCTCAAAATAGGACCTGCATGGCGCTGGGGATGAAGATTAATCAGCATGTCGCCCTTTGACACCTTATCCAGGGGGAGATCGTGCCCCTGCTCTCCTTCGTTAAACAAGGACAATTGCAATAGCCGGGTATTGAATGATTCTCCGCCATAACAGATTTCTCCTGATACGGGATTCAGAACCATGCCGAGGACAGGTATTTTATCCTTTAAAATTAACAGGCTTGTTG
>PIVS01000288.1 GCA_003353855.1 Desulfobacteraceae bacterium | reverse complement strand
AGATCTGCAAAAACCACTCTTAAAAACCTGGAAAAAAATCTGCGTGCCGCCCAGGAATCTGGCGCTGACACCAAAGATGAATTGATGAGACAGACACAGTCTGCAATACACAAAGCCGCGAAAAAAGGCATTATTCATAAGAAAACCGCTTCCAGAAAGATTTCAAGACTTTTCAAACTCGTGAATTCTTAAAACACGCGTTTTTTTGCAAGTCAGTTAAATATAGTAAGACAGGACCTACCCCCGATTTATAAAGCTTATAAACCGGAGGTAGGTCCTGTCTTTATTGTTTTTATCTTTTAAAAATTGTTCAACAGCTTGCTGACTAGCCGCTCGGAACTTCGCAGGGCAATTTTCTCGACGGCATCCCGCTTATTGCTTTCATCATTGACCGTATCTGCATCAACCGTATAGGGCTCTGTGGCTGAAAAGTTTTTCACAGACCAGATAATTTCTCCATCCGCTCCAATCAGCTGCACATCGATCACAGCTTTCACCTGCCGTTCCACAACCGTTTCAATTGATGATCGGGACAATGTTGAAAAGGTGATGGAGTTAACCGTTCCAGTAATTTTCCGGGCTGCCTTGGAGGAATCCACCACAATGGTATCTGTTTTCCCCTGGATCTCCCGGATCAACTCGTTTGTAAAACTCATCCCGGCACGGGTTTCCGAACTTTTATTCTCAAAAACCTCAACGGCCACACGAGTTACATCTTCATTGATGTAACCGCCACCTTCAAATTGATAGCCGCAAGAAGCAACCAAAGCAATCAAAGCAATCAATCCTGTTATCATAAAACCAAGAGCCAATCTCATATTACACCACAATATTGACAAGGGTCTGTTTCTTCCTGATCACAATGATCTTCTTCGGCTCTTTTTCCTGCAAATACTTTTTTATTTTTTCATGGGCCAGGGCAACTTCCTTGATCCCGGCCTCGTCCACATCAGCTCCAATGGTCAATTTAGCCCGGAGCTTTCCATTCACCTGCACCACCACCAGCACCTCGTCGGTGCTAAGGGAATCATCGCGATAGGTTGGCCAGGAATGTTCCAGCACAGACCCCTTGTTCCCCATTTTTTCAAACAATTCCTCACTAAAATGGGGAATAATGGGACTAAGCAGCAGCAAAATATTTTCAACACAGAAAAGAAGAACCGATTTCATCTCCTTGTCTGCCTTATCAATATCCACTGAATACATGGTGTTGACAAGCTCCATAACAGCGGAAATGGCTGTATTAAAATGGAAACTTTTGTCTATGTCATCACTAACCTTTTTAATGGTCTGGTTGGCTTTAATATACAGGCTCTTGGAATCCTGGGATTTAAGGCCGGAAGCGGCCCCGCTAAAGGAGACAATGGATGTTGCATCAATCTTGTCCATACATTCAATGGCAAGGCGCCAAACCCTGTTGACAAAGCGGTTACTCCCCTCCACCCCATCTTCGCTCCATTCAAGATCCCGCTCGGGCGGTGCCGCAAACAGGCAAAAAAGCCGGGTAACATCTGCCCCATATTTTTCAAGAAGCTTATTGGGATCCACCACGTTTTTCTTGGATTTGGACATCTTGATCACACGCCCCACCTCAACTTCGCTGTTGCAGCGGGCACAGGCAAGGGTATCGTCCTCTTGCTTCTCAGCCTCTTCTGGAAACAAAAAGCCGTGTTCAGGACAGGTCATTGTTTCCTTGCAAACCATCCCCTGGGTGAGAAGCCGTGTAAAAGGCTCTTTAAAATCTATCAGACCAAGGGTATTTAAGACCCGCATAAAATATCTGGAATATAGAAGATGAAGCACGGCATGCTCCACCCCGCCGATATATTGATCCACCGGGGCCCAGTATTGAACAGCCGCAGGATCAAACATACCCCCTTCATACCGGGGGGAACAATACCTCAGATAGTACCAGGAAGACTCCACAAAGGTATCCATGGTATCAGTATCCCGTTTGGCATCTTCTCTGCCGCAGGCAGGGCAGGTCACACGGGAAAAATAATCCAGTGTGGGAAGGGGGGATCCCCCCTTTGCCATCAGGTTGGCTTCTTCGGGAAGCCGTATGGGAAGGTCCTCTTCTTTCACAGGAACCACACCGCAGGAGGGGCAGTGAATCACAGGGATGGGCGTTCCCCAGTAGCGCTGCCTGGATATTCCCCAATCCCTGAGCCGGTAGGAAATGGCCTTTTTACCACAGCCCTTCTCCTCCAGCCAGTCGGTCATCACCTCCATGGCCTCGTTGCTGTCCATGCCGTTGAATTGGCCTGAATTCACCATCACACCAGCTCCGGTATAGGCTTCTGTCATGGAAGAGGAATCCAGCGCCTCTCCCTCGGGCTGAACCACCACCCGGATATCAAGGCAGTATTTGCGGGCAAAATCAAAATCCCTCTGGTCCCCGGCAGGCACCGACATAATGGCGCCGGTTCCATACCCCATCAATACAAAATTGGCCGTATAGATGGGAATTTTCTTCCCGGTGGCAGGGTTGATACAATGGGCGCCGGTAAACACCCCTTCTTTTTCATATTTTTCAATACCGTCGGCAGAGCGTTCCTGGCTTGCAATCTTCTCAACAAAGGTGTCAACTTCCTCTTCCTGATCCGTTCCGCGGGACAAGGATTCCACAAAAGGATGTTCCGGTGCCAGACACATGAAGGTAGCCCCAAACACCGTATCCGGCCTTGTTGTAAAGACCTCGAGCTCTTCATCACTGCCCTCAATCTTAAATTTGAGCTCAGACCCTATGCTTTTTCCGATCCAGTTTTTCTGCATGGTTGTAACCTTGTCCGGCCACCCGGGCAATTGATCACAATGAACCAGCAGATCCTCCGCATAATCGGTAATTTTAAAAAACCACTGCCAGAGCTTTTTTTGCTGGACCACCTGGGAACACCGCCAGCATTTATCCTGCTCCACCTGTTCGTTGGCAAGAACGGTCTGACATTTTTCACACCAGTTTACAAAGGATTCCTTGCGGTAGGCCATGCCTTTTTCCAGCATTTGCAAAAACAGCCATTGCTCCCATTTATAATACTCCGGCCTGCAGGTGGCAATTTCACGATCCCAGTCATAGGAAAATCCCATTTTTTTAAGCTGGGCCCGCATGGCGCTGATATTTTCATAGGTCCAGGCGGCCGGGTGGGTATTATTATCAATGGCCGCATTTTCCGCCGGCATCCCAAAGGCATCCCATCCCATGGGGTGGATGACATTAAATCCCTTCATCCGTTTATACCGTACCACCACATCCCCTATGGTATAATTTCGAACATGGCCGATATGAATTTTTCCCGAAGGATAGGGAAACATTTCCAATAGATAGTATTTTTCCTTTGACGGATCTTCAACAACCTTGAAAAGTTCGTTCTTATTCCAATATTCCTGCCATTTAGGCTCAACAGCACCAGGATTGTACCGCTCCTCCATTATTATTATCCCTCCGAAAGCATGTTCTCGTATAGCATTTATTGATAAATTAATTTTCTGTATAAATCTTAATAGATGCCACAACCCTGGCCAAATAGCAAGTTAGAACTCACCCTTGCCTCATTTATTCTAAGTCAAACCAAGTTCAATTCAGCCACCCGGCCGGAGGGTGTGCAGGAGCTGCCTATGGATTTCTACGGGGCGGAAGAAGATAACTATTAACCATGGTTTATTCAAGGTAAGGCCCCATCATTTTGGATAGGTGGCAATATTGGGCTTGATAGCCCTGGCAAGCCAATCAATACTTTTTCCAAGGTGGCGCATGTTCGCCAGGCCTTCCTCGTCTTCAAGCACCTCTCCTTTATCATGACCAATACCCATATTCCAATAAGTGGAGCATGGTATGATCATCCTTGACATCTGGAACATATGATTGATCGTATCATAGGCATGCGTGGCGCCGCCACGTCTAACTGCCACGACCGCAGCGCCTATTTTCCCCGAAAAAGCGTGACCATTGGCATAGGAAACATAACCGGCTCTTTCAATCAATGCTTTTAAGTCTGCCGACACAGCGGCAAAATAAGTTGGGGAACCCAAAATAATTGCGTCGGCCTTTAGCATTTTCGAAAAGAATTCATTAAATTTATCTTTTTTAGTAATGCATTCATTATCTTTATTCTCAAAACACTTCCCACAGGCCAGGCAACCCCGGACTGCTGTTCCACCAATCTTTACAAGCTCTGTATCCCAGTCCGAATTGCTTAATTCACCAAGGACTGTTTTTAATAAATGCTCTGTATTTCCACCCTTTCTCGGGCTTCCGTTTATGGCTAATGCATACATACGAACCTCCGTTATACTTCTTTAAGTACTTTGACAGACATTTTTTCAACAAGATCTTTCGTTTTTTCTTTATACTCAATCATATGGGGAGCTGACAGATGTGCCATTAAATTATCCAAGCTGTCCCACTTCTCAATTATTGTAACACCACCGGGATTCAACTCCTGAGGGGGGAACCCTGTAGGAACATCAATGGTTGGCACATACTCAATACATCCTTTTTCTTTAAGAACCGTTGGTATATTGGATTTGAAGATCCCAATAAAATCTGACAATTGACCTTCTTTGATTTGAATGGATGCAATTACATTTATCATTTCACTACCTCCTTACGTGTAAGATAACCCCCAAGGGTTACCGATTGGTTTTTTATGCCAGCAAGCCGGCTTAAGCCATTTGTTAATAATTTATTTCTTTTTTAATATTTTTTTTGGCCACTTCGCCCTGACGTCTTCTTCTCCAGTAAAATAAGATATTTTTGATCCTTCTTCAAATATGTCCATTGCTGGTAATATATTAATTTTCCCGGAGTCAGGATATTCACACACATCAATATTGGCTTTAGTGCGCATGTCTATGCAGAGCAGGTTGCTATCACTATGATTGTATAGTTGATGTGTACCAGACGATCCTTCCTCAAAGAAAATAATATCTCCTTTTGATATTGTCTGATAACCGACCGGAGAACTCAAAGTACCTTCGCCTTCTAAAATCACAAAAAGCTCTTCAGCATTCCGATAAAAGTGGTAAGGGTAAGAAAACTTACCAGGAAACAACGATTTTTTTGTCAAAATGCAAATACTTTGATTTGGATATTTCTTCTAACGGCATACTCGATTCCCAAGAGAAATCGGAAATTGAAGATTTATTTTTTTGTAATTCTATTTCAGAAAGCTTGTGTATAGAAGGCATTTATTTATCCTCTTGTTAACGAAAAGTTAACCAGAATCCTTTTGAAAAAAATTCTTTTATTCTTTCAAGGTCCTTTGCAGGGAATTCTACATAGTTTATTTTTTCATGTTCATTCATTGAATTTTCCTTGTTGATTCATAACTTTGAAAATAATCGGTATCACCCGGTTCATTTTCGTTAGATCCATATTCAATTCATAAAGTGCTGTTTTGGGGTCAAAAAGGTGCTATTTTGGACTAAAAACACCCTGTTTTTGAATTAACTTATTGAGTTTATAAGCATCTACTTGGTCCTTTCCCATTAGTTAGTCCATAGTATATAGTGGATAGATGCCGCCCGCAACTTTCTATTATACATTATTTTCCCCATGTCATAACAGGTTCCTTTCGTATCTTCACCAGCCTGCAATTTTATTTACCTTTTCTTTTCCATTGATTACATGCCATCCGGCAGTCTGTGAGTTATGCCCGGTTGGTGAATACCTTGCCATTTTAATAAGTTTTACAATATCATCATTGTTAATCTCTTTATCTTTATATTTTCTTATGGAACGTCTTTTTCTTAAAAACTGTATGCTTTCTTCATAGCCGATATTTAATTCTTTTTTCAGACTGCAGCACAGATTCCATCTTTTACACATTCATTCTGATCAATTGTAAAAAGGCTTATTTTAAATCCTCGATTAACAGTCTGGTTGAGTATCATAGCACCCTTTACAAAGAGGGGAATTTAGTTATAATGGATACCAAATGCCCCACAGACAACTGGTCAACCTTTTCCAAAAGGAGAAATTATAATGACATCTGACAAAAAAGTATGCCCCCGGTGCAAAGGATCTAAAATCATAGCAGGTCAATGTGAATGCAATGCAGAGTGGCGCGGTACCGACGGAAATGAAAGTATAAATGACTGCATTTGCGAACCAGATACTGAATGCCCGGAATGCAAAGGCAAAGGATATATCCAATAATTTAGTCAGGGTCTTTAGGAACTGAAATCGTTTATCGTATTTGGGGATTTATCCCTCGGCAATTGATTTTTCAATCAACTCCCCTGCCTTTGCCTTTTGAATCATCTGAGCCTGTTTTTCCACATCTTTCAGGGTGATGGGCTTGAGACTGTCAGGCACCTTTTCCTTACCATA
>PIVS01000841.1 GCA_003353855.1 Desulfobacteraceae bacterium | reverse complement strand
AAGACAAACCTTAACTAAAACCGTGCACTTATGATTCGTTATAAAAACCAGAAACAAATGAGACTTGATGGGTTTAAAACACCATTTCAAGCCGCACTTGATGAAAATAATCGCTGGGTCAAGTTGAGTAAAAGTATTCCTTGGGATGATCTTGCCAGAGGATATTACAAGTGCCTGTCATCAGATAAAGGGCGACCAGCAAAAGATGCACGCTTGGTGATCGGTGCAGTGATTCTCAAGCATAAACTTACACTCAGTGATGACGAAACTGTAAAACAGATCCAGGAAAACCCATATCTTCAGTTTTTTGTGGGGTTGCCTGGATTCCAGACTAAACAGCCTTTTGCTCCTTCATTGTTTGTCGAAATACGACGAAGAATGGGAGAAGAGACCTTCAAGCAATTTGAGCAAGCAATCGTGGCTCAGCTTGAAAAGAGAACCGAGCAAAAAATAAAACGAAAGAAAGATAAAACTGAACCTCCTTCTGGCAAATCAAACTGTTTATCTTTTTCTGAGTCTGAAGGGCAACCTGAAGATAAACGAGAAGGCAAACTGATTGTCGATGCAACGGTAGCGGAGCAAGCAATAAGGTATCCGACTGATTTCGGTTTACTCAATGAGGGTCGTGAAATCAGTGAGAAAATTATTGATGAACTGTACCATCAAAGCGGCCTCACAAAGAAGCCCCGCACGTATCGCCAAAAAGCCCGAAAGCAGTTTTTGGCAATTGTTAAACAACGTCGCCCAGGGGTTAAAGTAAGACGGCGGGGGATAAAGCAACAGCTGCAGTATTTACGCCGGAACCTCGGTCACATAGAAAAGCTCTTGAATATTCTTCCAGGTGTGGAGATTCCGTTATCCTACGGAATGCTACGTCAATATTGGATCATCCAAAATCTTTTTTTACAGCAAGAAGAGATGCATCGTGCCAAAACGAGACGTTGCGATAATCGTATTGTCAGCATTCATCAGCCCCATGTTCGCCCGATTGTTCGTGGCAAAGGGAACAAGGCTGTGGAGTTTGGTGCGAAGCTCAATGTAAGTTTAAGCGAAAAAGGATTTGCCTGCATCGACCAGATAGGCTGGGATGCCTACCATGAGGGAGTGGGTTTGAAAGGACAGGTGGAAAACTACAAACTCACCTATGGCTATTACCCCGAAGCGGTGTTGGCTGACTCAATCTACGGCACCAGAGCTAACCGTAAGTATCTCAAGGCACTCAATATTCGTTATGCCGGTAAGCCCTTGGGGAGGCCAAAAAAACAAACAGAAGAAAACAAAGAGGAACTTCGAAAGGAGAAGATACGCCGTCGGGAAGAGTATCGTCAACGTATTCCAATTGAAGGGAAATTTGGCCAGGGAAAGAATGGTTACCGGTTAAACTACATCAGGGCCAAAACAGCCAAAACTTCAGAGGCATGGATTAGAAGCATATTTTTAGTAATGAACTTGATGGTTCTGTTTAAAGTATTTCTTTTTTGCTTGAAAAATGGGCCATTGAGAAGTGTTACTCTTGGTTATGAACTGCTTAAACGATGTGTACTTGTTGTGAAACAATATTTAT
>PIVS01000287.1 GCA_003353855.1 Desulfobacteraceae bacterium | reverse complement strand
ACGGCAGCGGTAAATCAACCCTGCTGTCCATCCTCAAAAAAAATATTAAACCCGATGAGGGAACGATTAAGTGGGCAGAAAACCTAAGAATTTCCATATTTGATCAGAAGAGGACCCAGTTGAATCCGGATATTCCTTTACGGGAAGCTTTAAATCCTGCCGGCGGCGATTCGGTAAACTATAAGGGCAGGTCCGTCCATGTGGTCACCTGGGCAAAGCGGTTTTTGTTTATGCCCGACCAGCTGGACATGCCTATCAAACGACTGTCCGGCGGTGAAAAAGCCAGGATAATCCTTGCCAATCTTATGCTGGAACCCTGTGATATCCTCCTGCTGGATGAACCCACCAATGACCTGGATATCCTTTCCCTGGAAGTGCTTGAACAGAGTATCCGGGAGTTTGCCGGGGCTGTTATCATTGTCTCCCATGACCGGTATCTCATGGACAGGGTCTGCCATAAAATCCTTTACCTGGACCCGGACACTGGTGCCGAATTTTATAAAGATTTTAACCAGATTATGACCAGACGCCAGGAAGCCCTTGAGGCAGTTAAAACATCTTCACCAAAAAATGCCCCTAAAAAAAGAGTCCAAAAAAAGAAACCCGGCTTTTCCTATAAGGACAAATATGAGCTTGAAAATATAGAAGAAATAATCCTTGAGGGGGAAGAACGGGTCAGGGAACTGACCGAAAAAATTCAGGAACCCCAGGTGCTCAAAGACCCTGTCTTGATGACAGATGTATGTTCCCAACTTGAAAAAGCAGAGTCAAAGGTTCAGGAGCTGTATGCAAGATGGGAAGTTTTAGAGGACAAAAAAACGGCCTCGGAAAAATAATTATTTAAAGAACAACCAACTGACAGGTGTCAATATATCCACATCCGGTTCCGTTTCCAATGCTTTTAAAACATTTTTTTTATGGGAAAAACCTACGGACTGGAGTATAATCATATCAATAAAGAGAAGCTTAAACCTCCATTAATTTGAACTATAACAATTAGCGAAACAACATATTATGATCATAGATAATGCCAAAGAAGTCTTGAAGATAGAAGCCGAGAGTATCATGAATCTTGTCCAGAAAATAGATATCTCCTTTGAAAACCTGGTGCAAGATATTTGCCGATCCAGCGGAAGGGTCATCATCACAGGAATTGGAAAATCCGGTCTCATTGGCAGAAAAATTGCCGCCACCCTGAGCAGTACAGGCACAAATGCCCTGTTTCTCCACCCGGTGGAAGCAGTCCACGGAGACCTGGGCATGGTAAGCCGTGATGATGTTGTTATTGCCATCTCCAATAGTGGTGAAACCAGTGAATTAAACCAACTTCTTCCTGTGATCCAGGATGTTGGCTGCCGGTTGGCCGGATTTACCGGGAACCTCTCCTCCACCATGGCACAATTTTGCGACCTGGTCATTGATACCGGGGTTGAAAAAGAAGCCTGCCCCCTCAACATGGCCCCCACCTCAAGCACAACAGCCCAACTTGCCATGGGAGATGCCCTGGCCGTTGCGCTTATCCATGAAAAAAAATTCAAAAAAAGTGATTTTATGAAATCCCATCCAGGCGGCGCCCTGGGTCAGAGGCTTTCATGTAAAGTCGGAGAAATTATGTTTAAGGCAAGTGTTGTTCCCTGTGTAACAATGGGCAGCACAATGGGTGCGGCCATTGAAGAAATGGAAAAATTTAGACTTGGTGCTGTGATTGTCCTTAATGAAACCATGCAGCTCATGGGTATTATCACAGATGGGGATATCCGGCATTGCGTTGCTGTGGGCACCCCGGAACTTGACCGGGTTACCGTGGAAAAGATCATGACACCAACTCCCCATTCCCTGGGAGTTGATTCATTTCTCTATGATGCACTGAACCTGATGGAAAAATATGAGATAACTGTTTTGCCCATTGTCGGGGTTGGCAATAGGCTGGAAGGAATTTTGCATTTACATGATATTCTCGGCAAAGGATCCTTTAAATTCAATGGAGGCAGTCAATGAAAATCGATGATTTCACATCGAATATCTCCGTTCTTGGTGAGGCAAAAATCAGTTCCCCCCTGAAAGATAATGTCCTTCCAGGCAAATACGGCACCCGGTTTATTTCAGATAATTCCAGGATCGCGGTGGATGTTCAGACTGATACCCTGAAAGGTTTTATTAAAAAGAATCAACCCCTGCCAAGCTTTGAACAGACCGGTCCAAGGGAAAAAATTTATTTTGACCCCAGCAAGCTTAAATGTGCCATAACCACCTGCGGCGGGCTTTGCCCTGGACTCAATGATATTATCCGCTCTGTTGTTCTTGAACTTTATCACATTTATAATGTAAAAAATATCTATGGTATTCGCCATGGCCTACAGGGATTTATTCCCGATTACGGCCATGATGTCACAGACTTGAACCCGGGAAGTGTTTCCGGAATTCAGGATGCCGGAGGATCCATTCTGGGATCTTCCCGGGGAACCCAGGATATCAGTATGGTGGTAGATTGCCTTGAGCGAATGAATATTGGAATTTTATTCATGGTTGGAGGGGACGGTACCTTGATGGCATCTAAAAAAATAGCCGATGAGATCTTGAACCGGAAGTTAAAAATCTCAGTAATCTGCATACCCAAAACCATTGATAATGACATCTTTTTGGTCTCCAGGTCATTTGGTTTTGATACGGCTGTTGACGTAGCAACCCTGGCCATTAAAGGGGCACATAATGAGGCGGAGGCCTATCCCTATGGTATCGGTCTGATAAAGCTCATGGGAAGACACTCCGGCTTTCTGGCGGCAACCGCAGCCCTTGCCCAGCAGGATGCCAACTTTGTGCTCATCCCGGAGGTGGACATATTCCTTTACGGAAAAACCGGATTCTTACAGGCCCTTGAAAACAGAATTAAACAAAGAAAGCATGCAGTGATAATCGTGGCCGAAGGAGCCGGTCAGAATTTTTTTGATGACCAGGAAATCCAGTATGATGAATCCGGCAATGTGGTGCTAAAGGACATAGGCCTCTATTTAAAGGATAAAATCACCCAGTATTTTAAGGAAAAAGACATTCCCATATCCCTTAAATACATTGATCCAAGCTATATTATCCGCAGTCTTCCCGCCAATGCCAATGATTCTGTCTTTTGCGGATTTTTAGGAAGGGATGCCGTCCATGCCGGCATGGCAGGTAAAACAAATCTTCTGATCAGTTTTTGGAATAACCACTATGTCCATGTGCCCATGGAAGCCTCGGCCGGCAAGCGGAAAAGACTGGATCCCAGGGGAAGGTTATGGCAATCTGTAATGGAAGCCACAGGTCAGAAGACCTTTTTCAGTGACTGATCTCCATAAATTTTCCCTTTTTAACAGTGATCAAAAACAATTCCTTATGGGCACTGCCGGTTTTATCAAAGATCGTATTTCCTGTTACACCTTCAAACAGGGTCCCCTGGAGTACATTTTTCAAACTTTCCCTTGAGTCGACATCCTCATCCATGGCAGCTGTAAATAAAATATTAACTGTATCATAGGCAATGGCTTCAAGAAATCCGGGATGTGTTTCATAGAGATCAGTATATCTCTTTTCAAATCCTGCGGTTAACGGGTTTTTACTGTTTCCAAAGTATCCATCTGTTATCACAGCATTGTTATTATATCCTTTTGCCCCGGTCAGCAGGCTTGGTTGGTGCCAGAGGTTAGTTCCGAGAAGCACCATGCCCTTGGCATCATTAAAGGCAAGTTGGGGAAGGATCAGGTTGACACGTGACACGGAATCCGGGATAAAAAGGGCTTGAAAGTCAATTTGAATTCTCTCTTCAGTGGGCTTGATCGCCCCCCTGGTATCATTGCTTTCTATCTCATTTTCCCCAGGGGTAAGGCTTTCCTCTTCTTGGGGCATTTCCGGTATTAAAAATTCAGGCAGGGGATAGTATTCTCCGGTGAGTTTCCTGATGGGGATGGTAAAATCGGTTTTCTTTCCATCATAGGATTCCACCCCCACAATCTCCCCGTTAAATTCATCCGCAACATCCCAGAATAACTCCATATACCTTTTCCCATATCGTTCATTGGGGTATAAAATTGCAACTTTTTTTATGCCAAGCTCCAAAAAAACATAGGATGCCAAAGACTGAACCTGCATTTCAGGGGTAATAAAATTGGAAAAAAGATAGTCTCCCTGGAGGGGGAACTGGCTTTTCTGGGCCAGGGCTATCAATGGGATTCCCAGATTTTCTGCCCTGGCTCCGGCGGTCTGGATTGTCAGAATGGGACCTATAATACCCATCACCTTTTCCTGGTTCAGTTCGTCAACACATTCGGCTGCCCTTTCCGGGTTTGACTGGGTATCCTTTATAATCACATTAAAATCTCTACCATGGGTTTTTGACAGATCCTGAATGGCCAACTGGATTCCCAACAGGGCCCGTTGCCCGAAAATCTGATATTTTCCGGACAATGGCAAAAGACAACCGATGGTATCTTTTTTAAAAGTTGCCTGTTTCATGGCTGCCAATAGGTCCCGGGCATCTTCTGCATAAGCATGATCGGGATAGGTGTCGATAAACTCTCCCAGTGCCTTTGCCGCTTCAAAATAATTATTTTGTGCCGCATAATTTAATCCCAGCCAATAGAGCAAAAGAGCCTGGGGAATGCTTAGGTTTTTAATCTGGATGAACTCTTCAATGTCATGGGGATCTGTTTTGGCAAGCACCTTTTCAATGCCGGACAAAATATTTTCCCTCTCCCAGGGTTCTGCCTTTGCCAGGGCCTGATTGTATACAAAAAGGGCATCCTTATTGTTATCCTCTTCGGAAAATTTCTCAGCTTCGGCCATGAGAATCTGGGTCAGCAAGGCCTCTTTTTCAGTTTTTTCCTCCGGTATTTCCTCTCCTGGGACCGGCGGTTTGTCAGATGGTTTTTTAACTGACTTTTGTGCGCACCCCCATAGGCCGGCAATGATCGCAATGGTAAGAAGACAACAAAATTGATTCCGGATTATTGTTAATTTTTTATTCATTTTATTTGGCAAATATTTAAGTGTAATTTTGTATCCAGCATGACCTGGTCAGCATCCTAATTTTTAAGGTTCCAACTATATGTAAAATTAAAAATTATGTCAAAAATTCATTTATCAGATTAATTGCAGCCTCTATTTGTGACGGTTCAAGCCAGATTAAATCAGGCTCTTTCTTAAACCAGGTAAATTGTCTTTTAGCATAACGCCGGGTGTCCCTTTTTAGGAGCCTGACCGCTTCGGTAAACTCAACTTCCTGTTTTAAAAACATACCCATATGCCGGTATCCAATGGACTGCATGGGCTTAAGGTCAAGTGAATAGCCTTTATCCACAAGAAAATTGACTTCATTGAGCAACCCCTGGTTAATCATGATATCCACCCGCTGGTTGATCCTCTCATATAATTTTTTGCGATCCATACAAAGACCAATGGTCAGGCTTTGGTATTTGGATTCTTTAAAATCATGGGCCTTTTGTTTGCCAGAAATAGGCTGACCCGTTGTTTTAAACACTTCAAGGGCACGGACCAGTCTGAAGCTGTCGTTGGGGTGAATTTTTTGTGCAGCCACCGGGTCACATAACTTTAATTGTTCATGAAGAAACAGGTTTCCTTTTTCCCTTTGAAGACGGGTTAGATCAGACAGGGTTTTTTCACAGACAGGCTGGGCCCTGAAAAGCCCATGGAGTAAAGCCCTGATATATAGACCGGTCCCTCCGGCAACTATGGGAAGTTTCCCTTCATTACATAAGGACTCAATTATTTGACCTGCCCGGGTGGCATAAAGGCCTGCATCAAACTCCTCTTTGGGATCCAGAAAGTCAACCAGATGATGGGGGGTACGTTTTAAATCATCGGCGTCTGGCTTGGCCGTGCCAATATCCATATATTTATATATCTGCATGGAATCAGCCCCTATTATCTCTCCATTGAAGTGGCGGGCAATACCAATGGCAAAATTGGTCTTGCCAATGCCTGTCGGGCCGCAGATGGTGATGATTTTTTTCATACTGGGAAGTGTAATTAGCCTTTTGTTCAATAATAGTTGACAATATTTGACAGAAAGCTTTATAACATAGTTTTTTCATTAATAAAAATTAATAAAAATTAATAAAAAAACTATGTTATACACGATGTTTAGGTTCGAATATTAAGAAAAGCACAATTTTGGTTGGTATAATTTGTTTTATGATTAGAAACAGGAGAGAATGATAATGAATTTAAAAAAAACCGGGTCTGTAGTGGTGATTGGTGGCGGTATTTCCGGCATGCTTTCAGCCCTTGATCTTGCAAATTCCGGATTTTATGTCTATTTGGTGGAGAAAGGTCCTTCTATCGGCG
>PIVS01000840.1 GCA_003353855.1 Desulfobacteraceae bacterium | reverse complement strand
CCGCAGCTATCTTTCAACCTGTAGAAAAAATGGTGTGAGAGCGAGCGAAGCACTACGTCTCTTATTTGAAGGCAAGCTACCTGAATTTTTAAATGAGTAATTTTCTGATTGTAAAAACAGGGAAACTTTTTTAAGAAAAAAAAGCAGCTTTGAAAATAGGTGCTGAATAATTACGTTTTTTTATTGGGTAAACCTTTCCGTTGGGACATAATGGACAGGAATCCTTGGGCTTAAGTTCTTCATGGGATATGAACTTTCGATCAGCTCCAGTATAGCTGGAAGCAGGTATCTTTCCATGCCCTTTTTTCTTTTTTTTAGGTTTAGGTTTGGGTGGCTTTTTATCCCTTTTTCCGGCTCGTTGTCCTTTAGGATCTCATCTTTTTTTTCTGTTTTTGGGCCAAACAACATGGCAAGAAGCCGTTTTATGAATGTCGCTTTATTGTCCAGGGCCTGGCCGAGAATTATGATGGCATCTGCCATGGATTTGATGATCTCGTAATCACCTTCCTGGAGCCCATTGCCTTTCACCCTTTCCAAAAGGGCATTGATCTCTTCATCGCTCAACTGGATCTGATCCATGGTCTATACTACAGTCATCCGGCTGCGAAAGTCTTTGGTCAGGGGATAAACCCATATTCCCTTGATGGATCGGGTTTTTATGTGTTTTTTCTCATTCTTTCCCCGTCCGGTTGTGTCGCCTATGTAAATCCAATTGGCAGCTTTATAGCAGGTCCCGGAAAATCGTTCCGTGTCCACAAAGGTTTCAAGAAAATAAAGTGGATGATTATAAATCTTCTCCCAATCCCGGGAGATGTTTTTTGCCATGAGCCCCAAAAGATGGGACGCCAGGTGGGGCACCTTGATCCAGGGCAAAATAAGGAACCGGCTGTTGTACGCTATATATTGAAGGCGTTGTGCCCGATCCTCCTTGTTCCATCCGATATACCTGTCTCTGGCACCAATATGACGGGGCGCCGATGACCATGAAAAGCAGGCAATGGGTCTGTCTTGAGCATACACCATGTATTTGAGCTGCTCGCCCACGGGATGGCAATATCCCAGGTAGTGTTGGTGCTCAATCAGGCTGTTGAAAACCTTTTCCTGGTCTGTCTTTTTAACCTGCCGTATTTGCAGGGGCCTTATCATGGATAAGATCAATCTCAAGCAGGGTCTGATCCACCTCTATTTTTGGGGGTGGGGCTCTGTTTACAAAAGGGTTCGTAATCTTACGCTTTGGTGGTGGAAGGGTGATATGCCCTTCCCTGTGGAGTTTAAGCATGAAGCCCCTGGCCACCATATCCCTCAGGTTGCCGTTGGCCTGAATCCAGTTCCATGCCTTGCATAATTCCTTTGACAGGGCATAACGGCTAGCATTGGGATTATTTGCCATCAGGGCATTGATGAAGTTGATATCTTCTTTTGTTGCGTTCTTGCCACGGCATGTGAGTATGTGTAATAGGTCAATTACTTTTCAAAAAAAATCAAGAAAAATGGGTAACACTTTTTCCCTCTGGTTTTAGGCTTAAAAGTTCTGTTACATAACCCCAAACTTTGTTTTTTTGTTCA
>PIVS01000839.1 GCA_003353855.1 Desulfobacteraceae bacterium | reverse complement strand
GGGGTGATTGGATTCGGCATCTCCATTGTTGTGGGCGTGTTCGGGATCATGTTTATTACAAGATCAATGCTCACCCCTTTGAACAAACTGGAAACAGGGTTAACCCAGATTTCCAATGATAATTACACCCATGAGATTACCATTGCGTCCAATGATGAATTCGGGCAACTGGCCGCCACCTTCAATGATATGAGTCGCCAGCTAAAAGCGGATGAGGAGATCCGATCGGATTTCATTGCCACCCTAAGTCATGAAATCAGAACCCCGCTGTCATCCATCCAGGAATCGGTCAATATGATCATAGAGGAAATCCTGGGACCTGTGAATGAAAAGCAAAAAAAATTTTTAAAACTTGCCGATTCTGAAATCAGCCGGATCACCAGCCTTTTAAATCATCTTTTGGACACCTCTATGCTGGAATCCGGTGTTGAAAAACCCGATCCCGCCCCCTTGGAACCCAATGGGCTTATCCGGGAAGCGGTCCGGCGTTTTGATACCCCGGCAAAGATCAAACATGCAACCTTGAACACCCATCCCCTGCTCGATGCCCCGCTGGTGTTGGGAGAAAAAAAAGAGATCATGCAGGTGCTGATGAATATTATAGGAAATGCCATCAAATTTTCAGATGAAAACGGCCAGGTGGATATCAGGATATCAATGCCTTCCAATGATGGATTTTTAAATTTCCACATCTCGGATACCGGCCCGGGTATCCCAAAGGAAAAGCATTCTTTGATTTTTAAAAAGTATTACCGGGCTGAGGAAGTCAGAAAACATATGAGCGGAGTCGGGCTCGGTCTGAATATTTCTAAAAGAATTGTACAGGCCCACGGCGGAAAGATATTTGTGGAAAACAATACAGACAAAGGATGTACCTTTTCCTTTACCCTGCCGGTGCAAAACCAATTTGTTATTTAAGGAGATTATTTATTAATGTTTAAATCAGATAACATAGATGGAAATTCAATATTCAAGGCAGGTGTCCGGGTGGTATGGTATGGGTTTGTGCTTCTGGCAGGTCTGGGATTCGGGTGTCAATACCAGGGAATGCACCCCGCGGAAAAGACTATCAGCCCCGTTGACCAGGCCCGGCAGACTTTTTTGCAGGGGGACTACCCCCTTGCCGGGGAAAAATTCGATGTCCTGGTAAAACAGGCTGTTGATCCCGAAATCATTAATTTGAGTCTCCACGGCCTTGCCTGTGTGGACATGATCACCGCAGATGATGCAGATACATTTCTAAAGGCTCTGGAGTCATTATTGCATCATCAGATCCAGGCAGAGGGTGTCCCTTTGGGAAATTATGGATTATTGATCAGGGCGCTGGGGCATGGCAGCCGTCTCATGGGAAATGAGCGCCGGCAAACCCTGGACCGGATTGACGGACTCAAGGCAATAAACAGAAAACAGAACAGGGAGATCCTTAAATTGCAGAAGCAAATAAAGACTTTTCAGCACCAGATTTCATCCCTTGAAAGCATTGACCAGGAACTCCAGGAAAAAAGGAAGAATCAATGAATACCCCACCCAGGATACTGATCGTTGATGACGATCCGAGTATACTTGAAG
>PIVS01000286.1 GCA_003353855.1 Desulfobacteraceae bacterium | reverse complement strand
CTGTCCACCTCGGGCCTGACTGACAACCAGCGGCTAGCCGCCGGCCTGCAGGTCGCACGCATCATCCACCGTCTTACCGCTCTGCTTTTTCTCATAATGGCCATACCTTTTGTTGCGGTCCAACTCGCTCATATCCGGAATTGGGCAATCTGGCCTGAGAAAAGCTGGAGTCCTAGGGCCTTTTTTGAAGGTATAAAAGGCTTATGGGTCAACTATATTTCCCTCGGACATGCTCGGATCGGCAAGTTCAACGTCGGACAGAAGCTTTTTGCCTGGACCATGATAGCGGCCATTACCGCCATCACAGCCAGCGGCTTCGTACTGATGTTCAGGGGCCAATTCACCCTGGTAACCCAGGAATTCTGCCGTTTCGTGCATGCAGCAAGTTTTGTGGTCATCGGCGTATTCCTCATCGTTCATCTGTATCTGTCCTTGATGCCCATGAACCGTCAAGCACTGGATGCCATGTTTGGGGACGGCAGTTTGCCCATGGAATATGTAAAAAGCCATCACCCGATTTGGTACGAGAAGTTGACCGGGGAGCGTATTGCCCCCCCCCCGCAAAATAATCAAGTATGCAACAATGAAAACTATAAAGGAGATTAGAGAATGAAAATTCAAAAAGTAATTTTTCGTGTTGCCGTAGTGTGTGTTTTTTGCAGTACTTTATTGCTGCAAAATTTAGCAAAAGCTGAAGATGGAACTTTAAACGAAGAAGCACAACTTGCTCAGGATTTGTTGAATCCGATAGCAAACATCTATACCATTCCCATTCAGGTATTATATGACCAGAATATTGGGCCAGCAGATGAAGGTGAAAAGCTTACAATAAATATCCAACCGGTCCTGCCATTCAGCCTGAATGAAGACTGGAACTTGATTACACGAACTATATTACCTGTTATTTTTCAGGACGATGTTTTTCCCGGTGCTGGATCACAATCCGGCATAGGCGACATAAACATGAGCCTATTTCTTTCCCCCCAAGCTCCAACAAAAAGAGGCGTGACCTGGGGTGTGGGGGGAGTATTCCTGCTTCCTACAGCAAGTGAGGAAGCACTTGGCACAGAAAAATGGTCAGCAGGCCCTACCTTTGTTGCTCTTGGGCAACGAGGTCCCTGGATATACGGTGCGTTGGCTGGTCAGGCTTGGTCGTTTGCCGGGGCTTCTGATAGAGCTGATGTCAATTTGACACAGATCTATCCTTGGTTTGGTCATACCTGGTCTACTGCAACAACCCTGTATATCCAGTCTGATATGAGTTACGATTGGGAAAGTGAACAGTGGGCCATTCCAGTTGATGTAGGGGTTCAGCAACTTTTTGAAGTAGGGTCTATCTATGTCTCAGCCGATTTAGGTGCAGGCTACTGGGCTGAGTCTCCTGATTATGGTCCGGAAGGATGGCGTTTCCGATTGCAGTTTAACTTTGTATTTCCAAAATAAAAAAACCGTAATGATTCAAAATCAGGGGAGGTATACCATCTCAAAACTATTGATGATTTTCCAGGAACATTTTCAGCAGCATAGGCTGGCATTGCCATCGGTGCCGGAGCGGGAGCATAAATCATGGAGAACCAGAAAAAAATGATACTTAAAATTAAATCAAAAAAAGCTGGGGTTCAACTAAAGCTGGCACCGGAAAGTTTAGAAATAAAATTGAGGTAGCTTTCCCAGCTCTTTACCATGACAAACCAGGCAATTCTGCCTCATGCATGGGGATTCATCAAACAGATAGTTATGCAGAGGAAATAATATGAAAATTCAACGACCCTTTTTTCTGATTATTTTGGTCGCAGCATCAATGACATTGAGCTGTGCCACCTTGAAAATCCGTAATCCTCTGCCCCAGGACTTAAGCCCCGGCGCCCTGGTACTGGGCTCCGACAGGATAAGAATGTGGGGAGATCGGCCGCCGGCTTATGCTGAAGACTTGGTTAAATTACAACCGGCCGAGTTAAAAGACCAGTTTCCGGCTCTGTTCAATTCTGCCCACAACTATCTTGCCATATCAGGCGGTGGTGCAAACGGGGCCTTTGGTGCCGGGCTCCTGTTGGGATGGACTGAAAAAGGAGATCGGCCCGAGTTCAGCATAGTGACCGGGGTCAGCACCGGAGCGCTTACGGCACCTTTTGCCTTTCTTGGGTCTGGGTATGATGAGCAGCTCAAGGCAGTGTACACAACAATGTCCACCAAGGATATCCTTAAAATCCGGTCTAAACTAAAAATTCTCACGGGTGATTCTGCAGCCAGCTCTGAAGCACTGCAAAAATTGCTGGTGAACTATATTGATCAGGATATCATGGAAGCCATCGCATTAGAGCACTTAAAGGGGCGGCGGCTATTGATCGGCACAGTCAATCTTGATGCCGGGCGGCCGGTCATCTGGAACATTGGCGAGATCGCTGCCAGCGGGAATCCCAATGCCCTTGACCTGATTCGGGATGTTCTTCTGGCCTCGGCCTCTATTCCCGGTGTTTTCCCACCGGTGTTTGTGGAAGTTCAATCCAACGGGGTCACATATGATGAGATGCACGTGGACGGCGGTACAGCTTCCCAGGTTTTCATCTATCCCACTGGAGTAGACTTGAGCGAAATTATTGAAAAGTTAGAAGTGGAAGGCATGCCCAGTGCCTATATCATTAGAAATTCCCGTCTGGAACCTGAGTGGGAGCCCGTTGAGCCCAAACTTCGCCATATTGCTTTGCGAACCACTGACACGCTTATCATGAATCAGGGCTATGGTGATTTATATCGTATCTATCTTCGCAATCAGCAGGACGGCGTTGATTTTAATCTGGCATTTATCCCGGACGAATTTAATATGAAAGCAAAGGAAGCTTTTGATCCGGAATACATGGGCAAATTGTTTGATTTAGGATATCAGATGGGCAAACAGGGTTACCCATGGAAAAAAAATCCACCTGGGTTTTTCCCAGTGGGGAAGGGGTTATTTTGAGATTTATGCCAAAAACTGCCGGCAGTGATTTTGTCGGCGCATTACTTTCTGCGAGGTTGAAATATGATGATGAAAGGTAACATTTTTTCACCCAAAAAAACCGCCCTTTTCCTTGGTGGTCTTTTTCTGGCTTTCTTTTTACCTGTTTCCTTTGTTCAGTGTGCAGATACTGTCACTTCCTCCATTGATTGGGTGATACTTCTCATGGGCTTGTTTGGCGGTTTGGCGTTGTTTCTTGCCGGGCTTGACATGCTGTCAGAGGGACTCAAAAAAGTGGCCGGAAAAACATTGAAAACCCTGCTTTCCAAAATGACCAGCAATCGATTTTTAGGTGCGGCAACCGGTGCTTTTGTCACCGCTGTCCTGAATTCTTCTTCGGTAACAACCGTATTGGTCGTAAGCTTTATCACGGCCGGTGTCATGACTATGGCACAATCAGTTGGTGTGATTATGGGTGCCAACATCGGTTCCACCATGACCGCCCAATTGCTTGCATTTAATATTTCAGCCTATGCATTGATTCCCGTTGCCATTGGATTTTTCGCTACCTTTACTGCCAAACGTGAACATGTAAAACATTTGGGAATGATGCTCATGGGTCTTGGGCTGGTGTTTTATGGGATGGGCATTATGAGCGATGCCATGGCCCCCCTGCGAACCTATGAACCGTTTATGTTGTTTTTGGAAAAAATGGAACGGCCTCTTTTGGGTATTCTGGCAGGTGCTCTTTTCACAGGGCTTGTGCAGTCTTCAGCCGCCACCGTCGGTATCGCCATTGCCTTGGCCACAGAAGGCCTGCTCACTCTGCCGGCTGGGATTGCACTGGCACTGGGAGCCAATATCGGTACCTGTGCTACGGCACTCCTTGCCTCTATTGGCAAGCCTGTTGAAGCGATCCGGGCCGCCATCGTTCATATCCTGTTCAACATTATCGGTGTTTTGGTCTGGCTTCCCTTTATCGGGCAGCTGGCCGGTATGGCTGTTGCAATATCTCCAGGAGAGGCAGGCCTGGCAATTCCCAGACAAATTGCCAATGCAAATACCCTGTTTAATGTTATCAACACGTTTTTGTTTATTGGATTTACCCATTGGTTTGCCAGGGTTGCTGAAAAAATATATCCGGATCGCCCGGATAAAACCGGTATCATCATTGAGCCCAAATATCTGGATGACAGCCTTATCTCCATCCCTGCAGTGGCTTTTGAACAGGTTCGACAGGAATTTGGACGCATGGGACAAATTGCATCCACCATGCTGGCAGATTTGCCCGGGGCCTCCAGAAGCAAGGACCAAAAACAGATCGATGCAATCATCAATCTTGATGATAAAGTGGATATCCTCGAAGCAGCCATTTTTGCCTTTTTAAGTAAAATTCGCCAGCAGCCATTAACCGAAGAGGAAAGCAAAATCCATCAGGATCTCATGACTGCTACGATAAATATCGAATCTATAGCAGATATTGTTGAAACAGAACTATCCAGTCTGATCAAACAATTTATTGATAAAGAACGGGAGATCGGTGAAAACACCAGGCAAATATTTGTAACCCTTCACCACGAAGTTCACCAGAGTATCGATTCTGCTGTAAAATCCATCCGGGACAATGATCAGCAGGCAGCCACCGAGGTGTTCAATAAAAAGGAGAAAATTTCACAGCTGTCAGAAGATCTGCTGGCCCGAAAAGCTAAAACAATAGGCCGTGGAGGAGCCATTGAACTTGCGACGGCTAGAATTGAAATATCTCTGGTTGACAAGTTATTGCGGGCCTACTCTCTGGCGAAACGCATTGCCGTTGTCGTGCTACCGCCTGAGGTGACCAAAGGGGTTTAAGATGCAGTGTTACTGTAATTTCATGAGGGTTGCCAAGCCCCATATGATTTAAACCGGATAATCCAAAGGAAAGGAAAAGACCGATGAAACCAAGACCCATGACCATTCCCATCTGGGGCAGTAAGATTCTATCAATTTGTGCCGTCCTTTTCATGTTCACCGTCTGTACCACAAATCTCCCCCCGCAGCCCCCTGAAGCAGAAGCTAATTCCATTAACACCCCGCAGCCCTCTTCAGAAGGCAGCAGCACTTCCGTGTTCCAAGAAGGCGTACCAGGGGGGATATTCGTCAATACTGTAGAGGCGACCGTGCAGATTGCCGCTATTGATCATGCCAATCGAAACATGACACTTGTGGGGCCGGATGGAAAGAAAGCCGATATCAAGGCAGGAGAAGATGTTGTAAACTTTGATCAGCTCCAAGTGGGGGATCGACTGAAGTGCACCCTAACCGAGGAAATAGTTGTTTCCCTTGAAAAAGATGTTGAATCAATACCTGACGAATCCAAAAAAACGGTGATACTTGCCCCGAAAGGCGCTCCACCAGGGGGAGTGATTGCCGACACCACACAGGTAACGGCCACGATTATGGCCATCGATTCCAGCGGCCATACCGTGACGCTTCAATTTGCAGACGGCAGTTCAAAAACCTCCCTCGTGCGGGATGATATTGATCTGGGACGGTATAGGGTTGGAGAAAAAGTGGTGTTCCTGGTTACCGAGATGGTCGCCATCAAAGTTGAGAAACCCTGACCGGAACCTGCTGCTACATGCCTTAACCCATATTGACATAAGAACGATTATAACATGTTGAGAACATAATAATTTGGAGTAACTTGGAGGAGTATCAATGAAAAAGTGGCTGTATGTATTAATTCTGTCGGGTAGTGTTGTGTTTTACAGTTTTTCTTTTGCTGGTCAGGAAACGCAAGCAGAACTTAATGATGTTGAGCAAAAAACACAAGAAAAATCCGACGTGCCCTGGGAGCGTTTTAATTTAAATCTGGGTGTGTTTATTAGTACTCTTGACAGCCGTCTTGCTATAGGGGGCAATAACATTGGCGTTGGTGTTGATTTGGAAGATGTCCTTGGCCTTGATACTTCAATCTCTGCCTTTAGAGCTGATGTATTCTGGCGATTTACAGATAACCAACGTCATCGTCTTGACTTGTCTTGGTTCGACTTAAGCCGTGATGCCACAAAAGTATTAGAGAGGGATTTCGAAATTGGAGACAGTGTATTTCCAGTTGGGGCCACTGTAAAAAGTAAGTTGGACATGAGAATTCTTAAAGCCTCTTATGCCTATTCTTTTTTTCAAGATGATCGTTTTGACCTTGCCGCATCGTTCGGTCTTTTTGTGGTGCCCCTTGAATATGAATTTGAATCACAAGGATTCAACCAGATATATGAACAAGACTCTATAACTGCTCCTTTACCTGTAATAGGTCTTAGAGGAGATTTTGCGATTACCCCTAAGTTATTAAAAGGATAAGTAAATGCTTTTTTGCCTTTTGTCAAGAAACAGCTAAAAACTTTTTATAACTCTGAAAAATATGAAAAATATGCCTCCGTCCCAGAAGGAACACAACATATTGTGGT
>PIVS01000285.1 GCA_003353855.1 Desulfobacteraceae bacterium | reverse complement strand
CGGGGGTTGTTCCTTCCCGGGAATTAACCTGCCTGATCAGCCGAACCGCCTTGGTACGTGATCCGTATGCCGGGTGGTGTGGGAGGGCTCCTCAGTGATGGGGAGTCCTATCCCGATTGGAATCGCGGTTTTCTAAAAAATCACTTATGTTTTTCCCATTCTATTTGAATAAATCCGCTGGTTTTGGCGGTTTGAAATGGTCACCTATAATTGAGTTTTTTTCAAAGCGGTCAATCACTTCCATCAATCTGGGTTTTCTTTTGTGTGTTTTTTTCAATTGATTCAGATAAGAGAGCCACTCAGTCTGTTTTTTTTGTGATTCCATTACCTTGGCCGCCTTTTTAAGTACCTTGGCGGCATCAAGATTGTAGATCTTAATCTTCCGTCGGACCTTACGTTTTCCCTCCAGGCGAACTACCGAGGAATCCTCGGTAGTTGCAGATTTATCCAGTTCTCCCGACTTATAGATATTTTTCAAGTGTAACCCAATGGTATCCGAATCTTTATCAAACAGCTCAGCCATTTGTACCTGAGACAGCCAAAGTGTATCCTGTTCCAGGCGAACTTGAATTTGAGTCTGTCCATCCTCAGTCTGGTATATCTCAATCTGTTTATTATCAGTCACAGTTTATTGATCCCAATATATCTGTTAGTTTAATATGGTATTAATTACACGGGTTGCTCAAAATTACCCATAAAAATAAACATTATATCTTGATCATTTAAAAGAAACTTTCGTGATGGGTACTCGTCCTCGATTGGTCATAGTAACCTTGAAAATGAACCGGTATCATTCGATTCATTTTTTTCTATATGACCCCTTTTCTATACGTCTGTTTCATTATCTTTCAAGTTTTTACCTTGAGCCATTAATTCTCTTATAACTTGCCTGCCCAGATTTCTTGTTGTTTTATCTCTGCCTGTAGTCAATTTCAAATCAATTGCAAGATTCATTTCGGAATTTATTTTTCTTAAAAGAAGTTTTGTTACTTCATACTCTTGAGTTTCTATATTGAATATCCGTATCCGTCCGAATACGCTAGAGATCATCCTCCAGCCGAACGATTCGCTTCTTCATTTTTTATTCGCCTCTATGTTCCACGGATAAATCGAAATTGGTTTGTGATCAACATGTCTGAATTCATGGACCACAAGCTTATATAGAGATGCCATTAGTCGTGTTGCGAGGTTGTCACAATTTGGTGGATTGCGATACTATGCAGGAGAAAAATTTTGACCGTGTGTATTTGAAAAATGGACTTTTACCTCCTTTTCAATTTTTTCCCCCACCTTACTTATGGTTATTTTCATGTTATAACGGAGCTGTAAGTTTAACCAAAATTCTGGTTCAATTCCAAAATATTTTCCTAACCTTAGCGCTGTGTCCGCAGAAATTTCCCTTTTGCCATGAATGATTTGACTTATTCTGTTTGCCGGGACATTGATGTCTTTTGCCAATTGGTTCTGACTAATGCCCATTGGTCTTAGAAATTCTTCGATAAGAACATCGCCTGGTGTTATTGGAGATAATTTTTTTTCCATAGTTTTACCCCTTATGATAATCAACAATCTCTACATCATAGGCATTCTCTTCCTTCCATATGAAACAAATGCGCCACTGATCGTTGATTCTGATACTGTGTTGATTTTTTCTGTTACCTTTTAATTGTTCAAGTCTATTTCCTGGTGGTACCCTTAAACTGTTTAAAGACACGGCGGCATTCAACACTTCAAGTTTTATTCTGGCGGCTCTGGATATACTTCGGAATTTTCTTACATCCAAGTCATTGAAAAGCTTTTCCGTATCTTTATTTTTAAAAGATTTAATCATGTCATTATTATATGACGTGTTACGTCAAGCGTCAATAGTGTTCTTTAAGGGTGGTTGAAAACATACGTCAGTGAATCTAAAAAAAATGATTATTATTGTTGTTTAAGGATTTAGTTCAGGCCTGGGATTACTATCTTATTAGTATATTGGATCTTTGCAGTTCTTACTTTCATCAAACGTTGGCGTTACCCTTTCTTTGCCCCAAATTTTATTGCCCGCCTGTTTCGGATGTCTCCTAAAATGCTCATTTCTTTCACCAAAGTATTTATCAATTGCATACTGACATTCTTCAACAGATGCGTAATCACTATTGTGAACAATTGCTCTTGTGGGATCAAACATCGCTTTAATTCCAAGAATTAAAAAAGGTATACAAAATAGTCCTATTATAATTTTAATTGCCTTATCCATGAGATCTCTTTTTTTAAATTTGCGTTGCTGGAATTTGTAGGTGCATAATAAAAGGGTTACCTGTGGCATGCCAAAATGCGATCATGCCACAACCACAAAGAATTGCAAGCTTTCAAAAGTGGTTTAACCCTGCCTCCAGTTTTTTTGGGAGAGGATCATATTCCATTCTCGTGATATTATGATCTTTATTTATTCTACTATTTTTTTAAGACAACGCCTCAAATCAACCGAGCGTTTTTTTTGCGTCGGCTGAATTTGCCTTGTTATGAGCCTTTTTTGAATTTCATTTCACCTTTCTCTGTGAACTCAAACATTGGCCCCCAAGCTACTTCCCAGTAATAACCATCAAGATCAGAGAAGTATCCACTGAAGCCGCCCCAGAAAGTATCTTGCGGTTCTTTAATAATTCTGGCACCAGCCGACTCCGCACGTTTTATAATTTCAACGACCTCGTCCCTGCTACGAGCGTTGTGAGCAAGTGTGATGCCGTTAAACCCGCTGCGGGTTACAGGAACATCGGACGAAATATCTTCTGCAAGCCTTTCAAAAGGATAGAGGGCAATCCAGGTACCGGGCAACTCAATAAAAGTAATCCCATCCGATATATTGGGAGGTGTGCCAAGTACAGCTTTATAAAAATCTGTCGATTTGCCTAAATCACCTACACCAAGCGTTAAAATTGTTACTCTTGAAATGTTCATTATTCTCACCTTTTTAGCTCAGAACGCCAGTTTCAGCGGCTGCCACACCGATGGTTGATTAAATATGAATTTGCCAAGACCACACAACTTAAGGCCTGCAGCGGCGAAATGCAGTCCGGTGTAAATATTTGTTAGCCCCCGAACATTATATTACTTGATGAAATAGCAGAAATCTTAGGTCCAAAGCTACTTATATTCGGCAAAGTACAATTATGATGTTCTCTTATCTCCACTGCTGAGGCATGTTCTTTATCATGCGTTGTGTGAGCATCAGATACGAGTAACACTGTAAAACCTAAAGCAGCGGCTCGTCGAACAGTTGTATCAACGCAGAATTCTGTAGCGTAGCCACAGATTATTAATTCATTAATTCCTTTTGAAATTAATAACTCCTCAAGATTTGTTCTTAGAAATGAATCAGGAGTGGTTTTACGTATATTTAAATCTTCATCGCTAACAACTAACCTTTTATGCAATTGCCAACTTTCGCTACCAAAATATAGGGAACCCTTTTCAGTTTCGTGCTGAATTATAAAAACAGGGCATCCTGATTTTCTTGCATTTTTAGTTACAGTATTGATTCGTTCAACTACTTTATCTGATTCGAATAATTCAGGATCAAATAGGCCCCTTTGAACATCAATTACAAGTACTGCAGATTTCATTTGTTTTCCTTTATCTTAGTATGGCTAACTTTTAAAAATCACCGGCTTGCCCGTGTGCATTTTGCTGGTTAGGGGTTCTGTTTTTTTCTATATCGCTCTTTTTGGCCCCGAAAACGTCAATATAGGCCTGTTTTAGGGGGGGGATTTTAAGCTATCTCCTTATTTGACAGCCTTCTTGCTCGGTCCGACCCCATATGCATATGCAGTTCATTAGGAATGGCAATTGCCATAAATCATATGTTCTGGAATATCGATGCTGTCTGCTCATGAGCTTTCTTTATCGCGGGTTGGTTCCTTCTGTCCGCAAGGCAGGCGATATTCAACGAGACCTGTATCTTCACCTTATTCCAGATTCTGACATATCCTTTGTTTTCAAGATACTCTGCTTCATCCAGACGCATAAGTGCTAAACCCGTATTGTCCTTAACTAATTCCCGTACAATACTTTCCTCAACCGCATCTGCTGTCTGGTTTACAGATAAATTGTCCATATCGAGTATTTTTTGAAATTCAAGATGATACGGGCATTCACAACTTGTCCATATCCAGGGAAGCGCAGCTATTTGGGGGAGATCAGGATCATCCAGATCCTTTGCAATGTTCTTTGGAATGACTACACACACCGTAACATTTGAAATTCTGGTGGAATGTATGTCTTTATCAGAAACATCACCAAACAAAAAACCGATATCGATTTTTTTGTTTCTCAGCATATCGCGCATTTCTATGGTTTTGCTTCCGATATAATTGATTGTGATCGATGGTATAGACTGAAATATTTTTTTACTGATTCCGGTAATGTTTAAAAAACCCGGGTCAGTATTCAGGCCTATATTAAGCGTCATTTTTTTTTTACTCTGACGATCACTGGCTTTTTGAATCAATTGTTCCACCGCAACAATAACACCTTGGGCATCTTTTAAAATTTGAGTGCCCTGGTCGGTTAATGCCATCCCCCTGGCACTCCTTATAAAAAGATCCGTATTCAACTCCGCTTCAAGAGATTTAATCTGGGAACTCAGGGCCGACTGACTAATATGAATTTCACGTGCTGCCCTGGTCAGGTTGCCCGTTCCCGCGACTGCTATAAACGAGCGTAATTGATATATCTCCATAATCGTTAAATCTTTCCTTTGTATTCCACCTATATATAAATCCTATTTCACCGTTCTGTTTCATCGAACGTTCTATTCTAATAATACAATTAGAAAAATCAAACAACAAAATATAAAACAAGATATCAAATGTTGAGAATTACGCGGTGATATGCGGCTTGTTGAATTATATTTTAGGAATTTGGACGATGAAACAAAAAAAACTCCATGCACTCCTCTTAAGCGGACTGATCATTGGACCGGTTCTTGGTTCCGGAATTATCATATTACCACCGGTGGTGTATCAGACTGCCGGGAACTGGGCGCTTCCGGCATGGGTGATTATGATTGGTGTCAGTTTTATATTTGCATATATCTTCGGGTTTTTAAGTATCCTGTACCCCGGAGATTCGGGAGTCACCTTAGCGGTTCGTCACGCACTTGGAAAGAACATGAGTATTCTCACCTCATTTTACCTCATTGGTGCTGTGTTTTTCGGTCCGGTTGCGGTCCTGATGACGGCGTCGGAGTATATCAGCCCTGCACTCCTGTCAGACCCTGTGTTTACGGCTTTTTTTCTCCTATGCCTATGTCTTTTTTTCTTAACGCGTAATGTCTCGAATATTGGACGCATCGCTTTTGCTCTCTCCTCTGTTTCCGTTATTGTTCTTCTAATCGGTGGAATCTCCACCCTTCTTTTTTTCAGAAAAGAGATATCGGTAATGGAGCCGTTTGATCTCCCTTCTTTCGGATACAGTCTTCTTCTTTTATTTTGGACCATTGTGGGCTGGGAAGTGATCGGCAATTACAGCGGGGATATTGAGGAACCTGAAAAAACAATTCCAAAAGCCATAGCCATCAGCGTCATCGTGGTGGCTGTGGTTTGCCTGACAGTTGCAGCAGCCGTCCAGTTTATAGATTCTGCCATGATTCCAGCAGGAAATCTGGCCATTTCTTCTCTGCTCTATCCGGTTTTTGGCGTTGCAGGCAAAACCATTATGTCCGCAATTGTGTTTTCCCTATGCATCACAACATACCTGCTGTTTGTAGGTGGGGTCGCAAGACTGATCTGCTCCCTTGCCCATGACAATATTTTGCCGAAGATATTTAAAAGACGACTAAAAAACAATGCACCTGTCACAGCAATTTTGGTTCTTGGATTCAGCCATGTCGTCACCCTTTTCCTTATTTCAAACAATGTCTTCCAAATTGAAAGCCTGATTGCACTGGCAGACGGTTTCTTTATTTCAAATGCATTGATCGGAATTATTGCGGCCATAAAACTACTTAAACAGAAGCGACTTAAGGTGCTTGCCATCCTGCTCGGTCTTTTTCTGTTTAGCATTCTCCTGTTTTCATCAAAAATTGTACTGAGTGTGCTCTTTATTATGGCTATTATGGCTTTTAAAAATCAGGTGAATCTACTCAAATCCACCGCCAAATTTTGGAGATAAAACTTGCCCGCACACGCTTAGCCTGACGATGTCCATCACTAACCCGGATATAAGGTGTGCCTTCGGTAGGCCTGCGTGATTTAATTTTTTGAGAATGATATTATCGGTGCCAAATATGATTATATAGGAGGACCGATGAGTTCAACACCCACAGTCACATCAGCTTCAGCATTGGAAGAGGTCAAACAGCAATTTAAAATCTGGCGTAAAACAAAAACAAACAGCAGA
>PIVS01000838.1 GCA_003353855.1 Desulfobacteraceae bacterium | reverse complement strand
CCCCTGATGAATCCATCACGGACTTTTCTTACAACAGCAACGGCCTTTTGGCCCAGACAATTGATGCCACAGGCATCCCGGTTTCCTACATCTATGACGGCCTGGGCCGTATGATATCGGAACGTAAGGGGATGACCCAGGACAATATCACCACCCTGCCCCAGGGATCAGACACAGCATTAGAATCCTTTGTCTCCTACTATCCCACCGGCAAAATCAAGACCCGGACAGATGCCATGGGCCTTGTCACCTCATTTGAATATGACGGCAACGGCAACATGACCCGCAAGACCGATCCCCTGAGCCAGGTCACAAGCAAAGCCTATGATCTAAACAATAACCTTATATCCATAACCCATCCCGGCAATGTCATTGACACCTATGAATATGATGTCTTAAACCGGGTGATCAAAAAAAAGGAACAGGGGATAGAAACAGCCCTTGCCTATGATGCCGCCAACCAGGTCATCACCCAGACCAAGGGCGCTACCGTGGACACTGTCTTTGTCTATGATAACATGGGCCGTCTTATAGAAAAAACCCAGGGGCTGATGACCCCGGATCAGGCCACATCAAGGTTCGGATATGACAGCAACTCCAACCTGGTCTTTGTGACCAACAGCCTGAACAAGACCATTTTTTACCAATATGACGCCCTCAACCGCAGAACCTTTGAATCACTTGCCCACGAGTTGGATACTGCATTCCTTGACTTGGACAATATCGACTACTCCTCATTTACCCTGTCCAAGTCTGTAACCTATGATGGGGTATCAAATCCTGCCACCGTGACCCGGGCGGACAACAGCATAATTGAATACGGCTATGACAGCCTGGAGCGGACCATAGAGGTAAAACACAACAATACAATCCAACAAGAGTTTGCCTATGATGCCCTGTCCCGGATGATATCCGCCACAGACCACAACCAGGGAAATCTCACCCGAACCATTGCATATGACCAGTACAACCTGGACCACCAGCATACCAGCGAAACCCAAGGGACAAACCAGGTCCTGACCCAATATGATGCCAACAACAACATGACCCGGCTGCAATGCGGTTCAAGCACAGCCATCCAGCAGACCTTTACGGACAATAACCAGATCCAGACCATCACCAATGTAACCACCTCCCGGACCCTGGCCCAGATGACCCAGTACAACGGCATGGGACACCTTGAGCAGATGATCCTTGGCAACGGCATGGAACTTACCATTGAGTATGATGGATATAACCGGGAATCCTTAAGAACCTATACAAGCAACAGCGCCACCCTGTACAGCCATGGAATCCTGTCCAGGGATACCCGGGGCAATATCATGGCGGAACAGATCATCTCATCTTCGGGCACAACAGATAAATCCTATACCTATGATGCATTGGACCAGATTAAAACCGCAACCCAGACCGCCAAAACAGATCTCACATGGACCTACGACCTTGAGGGCAACTGGGTTGCAACCAACCAAAACGGCACGGCTGAAACCCGCACCGTGGACAAGGATAACCAGTACACTTCCATCACAGGCCTTGCCCCCTCCTATGATGCCAACGGCAACATGACCAACTTTAA
>PIVS01000284.1 GCA_003353855.1 Desulfobacteraceae bacterium | reverse complement strand
CACAGATAATTCGATCCAGTTCCAGGGCCATCTGGATGAGTTCATCCTTTTCCCGGCCCGTGGTCAGACTGCCCAGGTTCACAAGGCTGGCCTTGACAATCTCGGCGGCATAATCACTTCCCACATCCCCCCCCAGGCCGTCGGCAACTGCCAAAAGCAAAGATTTATCATCCATCTGGCGTATCAGATACCGGTCTTCATTAACCGCCTTGGTCAATCCCCGGTGGGTAAAGGCAAAAATATCCACATTTTCAATGGAAAACCATGTCTCGCCTGGGCTCCTATTGACTGCCCGATAAAATTCACATTCCATGCAGGATTTTTTTTCCTCGGCATAGGTGCCGGCCACCTTTTTATTGCAGAACGTGCCGGCCACAAGCCAACAGGCCCGCCCCGCCTTTATACCCTGGTTAAATCCGTCAAGGGAAGAGGGTTTTGTGACAGGACATTGGTCACAGCCTTTGGATGTGGTGCTGCCCGGCCCCCGACCGCAGTTCATGAATTCCCAGCAATTGACTTTTTCCTGTGTCATTACCGCCTCCTTCCGGGTCAATACACCCCTGGCCTCTGCCATGTCCTTGTATCGCCTGTGTGGATCCAGACGGCAGGCCTTGGTGATGAACCGGGCCAGCCTGACAGGCAAACCCGGAACCAGGGTGGTTGGATCGGATATTTCAATGGAGTTTCGCAATTTCACAAACTGAGCAGCATTTTCTTCGGGATAGGGTCTTTTTCCCGTAACCATTTCAAAGGCCATGGTGCCCAGGGAATAAATCTCACTTGAGATATTGGCCATCCCCCCCTTTAAAATTTCCGGTGCCAGGTAGGGGAATGCCCCGTCCTGGATATCATCCCTGTCATGGATGGAACAGGCCAGACCAAAATCCAGAAGTTTTAGGTGATCCTTGTCCATAACCATAAAATTTTCAGGGTTGATATCCTTGTGTAAAATCCCCTGGCCCAGGGCATGGTCCAGGGCATCACAGGCCTGGATTAAAAGCCGGATGACAAGACCCGGGTCCAGGGCACCCTGGTTCCGGATCAATCCGGCCAGGGAAATTCCTTCCAAATATTCCATGATGATAAAAGCAGTTCTGAATCGTTCCCTGGTGTCATAGACCTTGATAATATTTTTATGGCAAAGGCTTGCAACTATTTGGGCCTCTTTGCGAAATCGGTCCAAGAAGTCTGCCTCTTTTACCATGTTGTGACGCATCATTTTTATGGCCACCGGGGTGTTGGAAACCGAATCAATTCCCTTATACACAATGGAGTAGCCCCCCCTACCAATGATGTCCGTGGCCAGATACCGGCCGATGGTCCGATCCGATATGGGTCGCCTGGAGTCAAACCGATCCGCCACGATCTCTGTTAAAAAATCCCAAAGGTCAGGATCTTCCCGGGGAATTTTTTCAAAAACCCGTTTTTCAAGAACCCAGGCCACCATGTCGGTTTCCGCTTCAATATGATTTGGCGAAGGTTCTCCGGTAAACAGGGCGGCCATGTTCAAAATATCACCCTCATTCCGATGATCCACAGGATGAATGATCCCTTGCTTTTCAACAGTCAGCAGACAGGACCCCCTTTGAATGATATAGGCTTCCCTGATATCTTCTCCCTGGGAAATCAGTTTTTCCCCCTGTTTAAATTGCCTTACCCTTAAATTATTGAGGATGGAATGTTGGGTATGGGGGGGCAAAAAGCGTAAAAACCGGGTCCGAAGGCTCAGGGTGCCTTCTTCTGCCAAAACGGTTCTGAAAAAATCACATTCCTGACAGAATCGCCGTTTTTGTGCAAAGGTCCCCTGTACCTTTCCCTCGCACAGGGTTCCGGAAATGGCCCAGCAAAAACGGCCGGCTGCTGTTCCGGAATTAATCCCGTTGCATGAAACATCTGCTGCAGCCGGACAAACCCCCTGGGTTGCAATATTTTTTCCCTTGGGCTCCCTGCCGCATTGGTAATATTCCCAGCAATTAAATCTCTTCTTTCCCTTCATAATTTTCCGAACGTTTTTTTTGGGGTTGGTTTGTTTCTATACCACTTTACTTTTATGCTATAGGGTAATCAGCTTTTCCATTTTTGCCAGGAGAGCATCATATATTTGGGCGGGATTGCTCTGGTCAAGCCTTGCTTCTTCCCGGACAAATTGGTCCATAAGGCTTGTCTTTTCAGCCTGGGACAATTCCTTTTCCACCAGGGGGAAAAAAATGACATCCTCCATATGGATATGGTGACCCAGAACAGAAATAAAAGCGGATAGATTCTCTAGAAGGCTGGTGACAGCAATTTCATTTCCCATGGCATATCCATTAATAGACCGCTCCAACCGGGAGATAAACTCCCTGCCCCTTTCATGCTGATGCCGAAGGGCACCAATTTCAAGGTCCAGCTGCCCTGCTTTTTTTTGGGCCAAAAACCCAAACATCAGGTATTCTTCCTTAAAATGGTGATACTTATCCGCATAATTACGAAAAAACAGAACAGCTGTTTCAAAAAATTGCTTTGGCGGATGCTGATTTCTTTCAATCTTGTCCCGGGCCAGGGAAAGAAATTTAATCCCCCTTAGAATCCGGACATGTTCTTTTACAAGTCTTTCGGTCAGTTTCATGGCTATTCCTATCCGGTCCGATTTTCAATTCACTTCTTGAAGTGTAAAAAAACCAAGGCCATTCGTCAATCACCCCATTAAAAATAAAACCATTGGCAGGCTTCAAGTCCGGATCTAAACGTCCCCGCCAGCCTGCTGATATATTTGGCATTTGGTTTGCAATTACATCCCGGCCCTTTCATCCACCCGGGTCAGCAGCAGGCCGCATAAATCCCGTCAAAGGCAAAAATAGTGACCAAGCCGTCATTATAGATCATCCGTGCAATGAGCAATTTGACGATTTCCTGATAATTTCGAATTTCCCGAAAAGTGGATAGAAGGTCTGCCATACCCCCTTTTGACAATCTCGCCGGCACCAGTCCTGGCCACAAGAAGCCGGGATTTTCCAAACAAAAACAAGGGAATGGAGAACAGGGCAAACCAGGATGCCACCAGCAGGTTGGTGGCCCGTATATTCGCACCCGACTCCTTGGAAAGACCAGACCAGGGCGGCGAACACCTGTCCGGGCATGACAAAGTAAAGTCCAGCCGTTGCAATAACCGTCACCAGAGTGGAAATGAAAAGAAATTTTTTCCTAAGCCCCCCCTGGTCTGCCAGGGCCCCAAGAACCTGGGACAACAATGCCACAGATATGGCTGTAATGGTAACTCCTAGACCAGAGGGCGGTTCCCGATATTTTATCCTCGGCAATGGCAGAGACAAAATAGGTGGCGTAAATAAAGGTGACCACCAGGGTGGTGTAGGCAGAATTGGCAAAATCATACATCACCCACCCAAAAAGATACTTTTTATCAGCCCTTCCTGTATTATAGGTCATGTGGATTTCCTTTTTTATAATAGGTAATTGGGATCAAGGCCCCCGTATAAATCGGTCTCAAAATCGTCCCTTTCCCGCCAGAAAAAAAATCTGTCTTGGTCCAGGCCCGGCCGAATTTTTGGCAGATCAGGGTTATACAACACCCCCATGGCTGGCTTGCCCTGAACCAGGTTTGTTGATATAAGCGACAAAAGCCCTTTTCCCGCAAGGGTATTCTCCTCAACAATCTCTTGAATTTTAGTTGAAAATAAGGTGCCGGTGCAAGTATCCTGATACCTGAACCTTTGATTGAAAAAGGAAAGGTTCACAGGCCCGTCAAAGGGATAAATCAATCCTGTTAGCTCCTTTGGTATCCATCCGGTTTTTCGGCTCAAAAAAAGAAAGGTTTTATGGGCCATGGAAGACCGGAACAGATAATGGGATGTCATATAGAAGTAAAGGGCAAGGCCCAGGTATTTTCTTTCCGACCGGGTCTGAAACAAATCACCCAGCAGGCCGATGAGCCGCCTTTTTGATACTTCAATCTTTCTGACAACCCGGGTAAGGGAATTTCTGGACCAATCATCTGAAAGGTGCCAGAAATGCAGGTCCATGGCGGTTTCAAACTGGCGGTGCCGGGCGGTTGCCCCGGGATGTAGCCCGTCCATGCCGGCAAAATAATATACCAAGGGGTGAAACATAGTGTCTGCCAGAATGTGGCAGATCACGCCGGCGGCAAAGGCCAGGGCAGCGGGTTCCCTGTCCGGAGTTTGATCCAGAAAGGCCAGAACCGGCACAAGGGCCCGGGCATCACTGCCGTGGAAAAGAGCACTTAAATTTTGGATAAAGGCTGTTTTCGGGCCCGCAAAATAATAAAACGGTATGTCCGGTGTAACCGCCCCCAAAAGAAAAAGATTAAAAAAAGATTGAATGGGCTGATAAAACAGGGAATCATCTGGCAGTTTTTTTGCCAGGGCTGCAGCCAGGGTCCAATGGGTAATTTCCTTGGGCATAAATTTACTCCAGATACTGGGTGGTATATCCTATTCTGCCGTTTTGTTGGTACTCATATATCCGAAAACAGGCCTGATGGCCCCATTTTTCCGCCACAGGCGCGGATATATACAGGGTCACCTTCCCCAACCAGTGGAATTCATCCCTGTGAAAATGACCGGCAATGACCGCCTTGACATTGTATTGGTTGATAAGCTTCATCCAGTTTTCTTTTGCCTGTTTAGCCCAGCCCCGTGGTATTCGGCCCGGGATTTACCAGACAGCCTTGTCACGCGGCTACCCATCTTTTTATTCCAGGGCAAGCAATTGGTGCCAGACCCGTTCCTGGAAACGGGTTCCCTGAATCTTAAGATCCGTGCCCGGGGCCAGAGTAAATTTTCTAAGGGATCCGTCAAAATAGGCATCAAGCTGGGTAAGGACCTTGGAAAAAAAAGAGGTGCCCTCTATCCAATCCGGTTCCTTCCGGGTTTTACCCAAGGGGAAATTCAAGGTTTCAAGCCGGTCACGGCCGGTTAATAACAATTGCCCAACCGGGGATTCGTAATAACAATAATGCATGGGATATCCTCTTATATGCAGCCGGGTTTCTCTATTTTGACCAAAACGTACAGATACATAGTCAACCCCCTTTTCATATCAATAAAAGAAGAAGATTGCGAGGGGTTTGTCCTTTTTTTTCTTGACAAATCCATGATTACCAGCTTAACCAAGGAAAAGATAACCATTCCATACCTGCGGAGGAAAATATCCTATGATCTTAAATAGATTACGGCTGTTAAAAATTTTCACCCTGTCAATCATACTTCTTTTTGGATACATAACCTTCCCGGTATCAATACCGGCAGCCTCTTCCCTGCCCAATGGATTTGTTTATGCAGCTGACTATATCCAGGACCTGGCAGTGGATATGCGGTATAATGGAAATAACAATTTTATCGGGGAAAAAATTGATGGATACAAGGCAGAGGTCTGCATCATCCATAAAGAGGCAGGCAAAATGCTGGCTCAAGTTCAGGCAGAATTAAAGCCATTCGGTTTAGGTTTAAAAATCTTTGATGCCTATCGCCCCCAATCAGCGGTGGATCATTTTGTCAGGTGGGCAAAGGATACTTCCGACACCCGGATGAAAGAGTATTTTTACCCGGAGGTGGACAAGAAAAACCTTTTCACCCAAGGATATATTGCCTTCAAGTCCGGCCACAGCCGTGGCAGTACCGTGGATCTAACCATAATTTCCCTTTCCCCCGGTCCCCCGTGTGATAATCCCCGGGAACTGGATATGGGATCGGGATTTGATTTTTTCGGTCCTGTCTCCTGACCCCAAAGCCAGGCCATCCTCCCTGAACAGCGAGCCAACCGCATGCTCCTCAGAACCCTGATGATCAAACACAAATTTAAACCCTATGAAAAGGAATGGTGGCATTTTACCCTGGAACATGAACCCTTTGGCGACACCTACTTTAATTTCTCCGTGGAATAGTTTTTTATGGGAACCAATTCCAAGGGTTCCCATGTTTCCAAGGGGATGGAAAAAGGAGAAATAGGGCGTTGCTGGCCGGTCAATATATACCGGCTTTTGTTGTTTGGGCCTTGACAAGACACTGGTTTCAAACCCAAAACAACCCTGTGCTTCATGGGCCACAGGGAAAAGAATTTCCCCTTTTTCAAGGCCTTCAGTATGATGGTTTCTGCAACGGAAAGACCGCCGATCAGCTCCAGAACATTGTCAATATCAGGGTCATCCAGAATATGGGATCAATGAAAATCATTAGTTTTATTGAAGAAATTGAAATCATAAAAATGATTTTGCGGCATCTGGGACTTTGGGATATACGCAACCATGATCCTCCTCCACCTACCCCGGTTTACCCTGAATTGATTTATGATGATTCAGACAACCAAATTCCAGCCTTTGACTATTGGAGTTGAGGACTTACCTCCAGAATATATTTTAAAAATTGATTTGTGGAATTACCGTTGAACTAT
>PIVS01000837.1 GCA_003353855.1 Desulfobacteraceae bacterium | reverse complement strand
GAAGTGGTTTCCACCTGCCCGACCAATTGGGGCCTTACGCCTTTGGATTCATTGAAATGGGCAGAAGAGAATCTGCTGCCCTACTATGAGCTGGGCGATGTTAAAACCCCGGAATAGGAAACAAAATTTTAACGAAATATTTTTATAGTTGTTTTTGGAGAAACCAATGCAAACAGAAATAAAATTTGCAGGATTTGGAGGCCAGGGAATCTTACTGAGCGCCAAGCTTCTGGCCTATGCCGCAATGAAACAAGGATCCTTTGTTGCCTGGGTACCCTCCTACGGTCCTGAAATGAGAGGGGGAACCGCCTATTGCACCGTGGTCATCAGCGACAAGCTGATCGGCTCTCCCATCATTAAAAACCCGTCCCATCTGGTGGCCATGAACCGGCCTTCCCTGGAAAAATTTGCCGATGACGTCAAACCCGGGGGCATTATATTTATCAATGGTTCCCTGATTCCTGTCAGAAGCAGCCGGAAGGACATCACCGAGCTTGTGGTCCCCATCAATGAAATTGCCACAGCATCAGGAAGTATCAGGGCTGCCAACATTGTTGCCCTGGCCACTTTTAATGCAAAGGCAAAGCTTGTGGATCCGGATCTCTTAAAAAATTGTATAAAAGAAGAATTTGCGGCCAAGGCAAAGATCATTCCATTGAACATGAAAGCATTTGATGAAGGTGTGAAATTCGCAGAAAATTACTAACCAGAAAACAATTAAAATGACCGCGCAAAAGGGGAGGACAACATGATCAGACGTGAAATATCGCTTTTTCTAAAAAACGTACCCGGCGAGCTGGGAAAACTCACTGCTCTTTTTGGCGATGCAGGCATCAACATTGATGCCATCACCATCCAGGATGCCTCTTCCTATGTCCAGAACCTGTTTGAAGCCAGGGGAAAATCCCTGAAACGGCTGGCATCTTCTGCCAGTTATAGCTCCATGAGGCGCGACTCTGCCGAGTTTGCCCTGATACGACTATTAACGGACAAGCCCGATGATTCCATTACCCTGCTGAAAGCTAATGATTTTTTGTTTGATTCAAAAGAAGTGGTGGCTATTGATATCACCAATAAACCCGGAGAATTTGCAAAAATGACAAAAAAGCTGGGAGAAGAAAAGATCAATATCAACTATGTCTACGGATCTGTGTCTGATTCCGACGGCAAATGTCTCTTTGTCTTCTGCCCCGAGGATGTCGCCTATGCAGATTCCATATTTGAAGGCGGTAACTACTAGGTAACGTATAGTGCCGGCATATTTCCCTTGGTAATATGCCGGCACCTCTATTAAGCATTTTCCAGGCTATATCAGGGTTTTCTCTTGTCCCTGAGTATATGGTTTGAGATCACAATGCGCTGGATCTCGCTGGTGCCCTCATAAATGGTAAACACCCTGGCATCCCGGTAATAGCGCTCCACATCGTAATCCTTGGTAAATCCGTACCCCCCATGGATCTGGATGGCCCTTGCCGTAACTTTGTTAACCATTTCAGAAGAGAACAATTTGGCAATGGAGGCTTCCTTTGTATAGGTTTCCCCCCTGTCCTTCATGGAGGCGGCGGAAAAAATCAATTGTCT